>JAJDGD010000018.1 GCA_030265505.1 Ruminococcaceae bacterium OttesenSCG-928-O06
AGGGGGGCGGCTTTTGTGTTGGCCTTTCCGCAAAAGTTCTGGTATAATAATTAAAATGTCGAAAAAGGGTGTATTATTGTGCCGGCCGAGAAGCCGGCCAATGCGAATGACAACGCGTTGGTACGGGCACTATGCTTATGCAGCGGGGTGATGGGATGACCGTGCGGAAGGAACTGAATGTTGACGATGCCCAGAATACGCGCGAACGCATACTGCTGGCCGCCGTAAAATTGTTTACAGCGCGCGGGTATGCGGATGTGGCGATACACGAGATAGCGTCTGCCGCGGGCATAAAGGCGGCTTCGTTGTACAACCACTTTTCCGGGAAAGAAGCCTTGTTCGAAACCATCATTGATACGGTGCGTGACACATACATGCTGTTTTATAGCCGCATGGACAATGGGATGGAACAGGCGGAATCGTTTGCCGATGTGCTGGACTGCCTGTTTTCTGAGCTGGATGTCATTTATGATGTGCTTGTCTACTATGGGGTAAGCCTGATATGCGCAGAACAGTTCAGAAGTGAAAAGGCCCGGGGTGTATACCATGATGTCCTGTTAAAAGTGGGGGCCGAGTATTCCGCCCGGCAATTTCAGTGCTGTGTGGATAAGGGGTGGGCTTCCCCGTTTGACGTAGAGGCGCTGGCGTTGTTGTTCAACAACAGTGTGCTGATTGGCACGCAGCTGCGAACACAAGAGGAACTGGGCCGGGAGGTGCCGTTCAAGGCAAAAGATATGTTCCAAAAGTTACACACCTATATGCTCGCTTGCGTCAAGACCAGATGAGGCCCTGGGCATTGGCAAGAAGCATGATACAGTTTATTGGCCCCCTGCTTCGGTGGGGGTTTTTTATTGCCCTTCCACGCGCGGGCGGCATTGGCCTTTTCCTTCCCAATCTGGTATAATAGTAAAAAATATCGGAAAGGGGTTTATTATTGTGTCGGTCGGGGAACTGGTCGATGGAATTGACAACACGTTGGTACTGGAACTATATGGATACGACGATGCACGAAAGCTGCTGCACAAAGGGACGTTCAACCTTGATGTGGAGGCATCCAGAGACAGCCTGTTGGAACGGTACGGTGCCCTTCCTGTAAAGCGTAGGGACGTATATAAGGCGTATGTTCTTGTCTACCTGGATGAATGATTTCGTCTGCCCGCCTTAGCGGGGGCCATCCTCTGGCGCTGCCCATAACTGTGGGTTGCGCCAGCCTGTGCCGCGCCGCATTCGCCACATAAAGCAAACGGCAGCGCCAGAAAAGCTGCCGATAAGCCCAAAACAAGTGTCACAGAGGCTGGTGAGAAAATCACTGCCCTGTGGCATTTTTTGTGCGCAAAATGCCGGCTGTCTCGCATGCGTTACATGTAACACATGGAACGGGCGGTACCCTGCACAGGAGGTGCAAAGAATAACTACATAGATACGGACATTATTGCAAATTCCTCTGCCCAATCACTTTGGCATGGCATTTGCTACTACCAGTTATGGCCCGCAAACAGCAGGGCAAATTTAACAGTAGATGGGAGAATGAGTATGCGAGCAGCGATATTGGGGGCGGGCTCTCTGGGTGCGGGAATGGGGGCCATGATTACGAATGCGGGCGGAAAAATTGATTTGATTGACGGGTACAAAGCGCATGTAGAGGCCATAAACCAAAACGGCGTGAAGGTGACCGGCCTGATGGAAATGCAGGCGCGCATGGCCGCCTACACGCTGGAAGATATTGAAGGGATGTATGATATCGTCATATACCTGGCCAAGGGGCCCAACAACAGCACCTACCTGCCGGCCATTTTGCCCCATTTGCACAAGGACAGTGTGTTCTGTGTTTTGCAAAACGGCCTGCCCGACGACGACGTGGCAAAGTACATCGGGTGGGACCGCATGATTGGCGGCTTTGTGCTTTGGGGCGCCAGCCTTACGCAGCCCGGCGTCACCAATGTAACAACCGGCGGCGGCAAGGCCGTGTACGAGATTGGGGAGTTCGACGGAAAAATGACCCCGCGGCTGGCGGCGGTGAACGATTTGATGAACAAGGGCGCCGAGTGCACGATGATAGACAACCTGATGGCCGGCAGGTGGACAAAAATCAACATGAATGCGCCGATGAGCGGCCTTTCCGCGGCGCTGGGTTGCACCTATGGAGACATTTTGGCAAACGATACCACCCTTACCAGTGCGGTGCAGATAAAAAGCGAGGTGGTGAAGGTGGCGCACGCCATGGGCCTTACGCTGCTTACGGTGATGGGGGTGGACTTTGACGCGTTTGAGCTGCGCAGCAAGGACGACTATGCGCGCACGAAGAAAATCACGCAGGAGTATTACACCCCCCACAGCGCGGTCATCGCCAGCATGTTGTTTGATTTGCGCCTTGGCAGAAGCACCGAGATCGACATCATCAACGGCGCGGTTTCGGCCAAAGGCAGGGAACTGGGCATAGAGACCCCCTTCAACGACGAGGTGGTGGCGCTGGTGAAACAGGCACAGAGGGAGAAATCTGTGCCGAACTTTGATAACATCCAAAACTTTGAAAAACTGGTAGCCCAGGCGGAAAGCCGCCTTTGATTCGTCCGTTCGCTTTCCTGTAACACAGACAAAACCAAATGGAGGGACAAAACATGTATGAATTTCCGTACAAAGACGCGCACAAACTGATTGCCAACATCTCGAACCAGCCCCCCGTCATCATCTCCTGTGCCATTACCGGGGGCATGCACGGCAAAGAGCTGAACCCCAACCTGCCCGAGAGCCTGGAAGAGCAGGTGCAGGCCGCGTACGACGCCTACAACGCCGGCGCCAGCATGGTGCACATCCATCGCCGCACGGCGGCGGACAAATCCGTGACGTCAAGCGACCCGAACGAGTACATCGAAGTGAACCGCCTGATACGGGAAAAATGCCCCGACCTGATCATCAACAACACCGGCGGCGGTGGCCCCGGCATGACGGCGGAACAAAGGGCGGCCTCGGTGTTTGCCAAGCCCGAGGTGATGACTGTGGACGTGGCTTGCTGGCCTATCCACACGGTGTTCAAGGCCCGCCCCGCCCCGCTGGACGGCCGCAAGGAGGACACCCTGGTGGACACCGCCGCCACCCTCACCATCAGCGAGGCGGAGTACTTCCTCGAAAAAATGCGGGAGAACGATGTAGTGCCCGAGATTGAACTGTTCGACACAGGGAACTTTTACTATGTGAACCACCTGCTGAAAAAGGGCCTGCTGAAGGCACCCTACTGGATCCAGTTTGTTCTGGGCATGGGCAACGCCAGCTTCCCCACCGTGAAGCATATGATAGAGATGCTGGACTATGTGCCCGAAAATTCCACCGTGGGCATTGTGGCGGTGGGTGCCTCGCAAATTCCGCTCATCACCGTGGGGCTTGCCATGGGCCTGCACATCCGTGTGGGGCTGGAGGACAACCTGTACGAGAGCAAGGGCGTGCTGGCAAAAAGCAACGCACAAATGGTGGAAAAGGCCGTACAACTGGCCAAAGCAGTGGGCCGCCCGGTGGCAACGCCTGCCCAGGCCCGTGAAATGATGGGCGTGGCCGCCACCCCCAGAAAGTGGTGACAGCCGGGTTTTATGTCATGGCGACACCCCGGTTCTGATGGTTCGCATATATGCCCTGCTGTGCCCGGCATATATGGGGTAAATCACAAAAGCCCTTTCTTGTGCCTGCTGCAAGGTGCCCCTCCTTTTTTGGAAGGGGCCTTGCAGCAGGTATTTCTGGTGGCTACCAGGATATGGCCGAGAAAACATCCGCACAGAGAAAGTGCCCATACGAGATGGGCACTTTCTAGACGGTTGAAAAAATACAATTATACCGGCCAAATCACCATTGCTGCCACTGTGCCTATAACCGTGATAATCAGCGGAATGATGACGGTTATCCAGAAGAAATGCTTGTATGCCTCCTTGTGGGTAAGCCCCATCATGGCCATCACCAGGAAAATACCCGAGGCGTGGGGCAAAGAGTCGAAGGTGCCGGCAGCCACGGCCACAAGGCGGTGCAGCACCTCCAGGTTTACGCCGCTTGCCATAAAGTAGTCGCCCATGGCATTTAGCATAATGCGTACCCCACCCGAGGAAGAGCCTGTTATACCGGCAAATACGGCGGTGGAGAAAGCGCCCTTAACGTAGGGGCTCATATCCAGGCCCAAAACCCAGGTAACAATTTCTTGAAAGGCAGGGGAGGAGGACACCACGCCGCCAAAGGCCACCACTGAGGCCAGCCCCACAATGGCGCTGATGCCGTTGAGGGAGCCCTGGCCGATGATATCCTTTACACTGGTTATACTGAGGTTTTTTATGTTCAGTAAAATACACAGCAGGGTGGCAAAAATCATAGCCAGGGTGGTAAGCAGGGCGGCGTCGTTTGCAAAGGTGAAAGTGCTGCGGAATATAGAGCCACCGACAATAAACGCGATGAGCAGGATGATGGGTGCAAATGCAACACCGATACCGGGGAGGGTTGTCCTATCCACCTCCAGAACACTGGCGTCGTACCCGGCAGGATAAGTCCACAACTCAGCTTTGGCTTTGCATTTTTTCTCCAGTTGGATGCAATAGAGGTAGCACAGCACGAACATGATGATAGCCAAAACGATGCTGAACACCGGCGCGGCCGTCATGGGGGTGCCCAGCAGTTGTGAAGGGATAACGTTTGTAAGTGCCGGTGTGCCGGGCAATGTGGTGGTGGCATAAGTGGACGAGCCCACAGCAAAGGGGGCAATTACCGCATGCCTGGGCAGGCCGGCCTCGCGGAACAGGATGAAAAGGATGGGCATGGTGGCAAAAATAACCACGAACACGCTTACCCCACCATAGGTGAGGATAGAGACAAACAAAATGCTAACTAGCATCACATGCTTCGTGCCGAACCAATCAACTAGCTTATAGCCTATGGCGGTGGCACAGCCGGTTTTCTCCATTATCAGAGCGTACACGGCCGAGGAGATGAAGATGAAGAAATAGGATGCGACCACACCGCCAAAGCCCCCGGCATATGTGGTGGACAGCGATTGCCAAACCGGCAGGCCGTTGGTAACAATTACTACGATGGCGGCCAGGATGGTTAAAGGTATGGCCTTGATGCCCCGGTAGGCGCCGATGATCATTACCGCAATTGCGGCGATCATTCCGATAATCCCAAATGTCGTCAAGATGAAACCCCTTTCCCTTCAGTGTCATTTTTGTCTGGATATGGATAAATGTGCCGCTTATGCCTCCCCTTTCCCTGTGATTTGGCCGAGCGACTGTGGTACAATGAAGCAACAGGTGTGTTTCCCGGCCATACTATCAACATAAGCAACAGCCGTGCCAACCGTGCGGCCCCTGCACAGGCCGCCGGTTTTGGGCGGGTAGGGCGCCCACCGGGTGCTGTGTAAATTCTCGATAAACCGCTTGTTAACGACTGTTTATATGATGTATAGAAAACGCATTCCCCTAAATGCACGCCAAGCCGCGCGCAGCAGCCTTTTTACATGTGCCACATATGGTATGCCACTTTTTACATGTAACATACGGCACAACACATCCGCAATTTTTTCCACACAGGACAACTGATATAGGTGAGGATGGAACGATGAAAAAGAAACGGCTGCCCCTTGGTTTGGACGAAAAGACGCTGGACCTTGTCTCGGAGCATTGCATGGACGGGATATTGATTTTGGACAGCGAGTGCGTGGTGGTGTATATGAGCGACACCTACCGCCAGATACTGAACCTGGACAAGGAATATTGCCTGGGCAAAAAGGTGTGGGAAATCGAGAACCTGGATAAATCCACCCTGCCGCAAACCATGAAAACGCGCGAAGAGACGCGGGGGCTGTTGTTTGACGTTGCCGAGGAGGCGCCCGGTGTGGGTGTGCATGAGCTGTTGTATGTGGACAGGGTACCCCTGATTTCCGGCGACGACGAAGTGGAGGGCGCCATGTCCTTTATTAAGTCGATGAACAACACCAACGAGGTGATTTCGGTGTTCCGCCAGGTGAAGGAGGAGTCTCGCTTTTACCAACAGGAGCTGAAGCGCAGCGGCATCACCCTGGGGTTCGACAATCTTGTTACCCAGGACGCCGCCGTTCTGGAGATCATCAAAACAGCAAAAAGAACGGCCAACAGCGATATCCCCATCCTGCTGCTGGGGGAGACCGGCACCGGCAAAGAGGTGGTGGCGAATGCCATCCACGCGGTAAGCGCCCGCAGAAGCCGCCCCTTTGTGAAGGTGAACTGCGCGGCCCTGCCCGAGCATCTGATTGAGTCGGAGTTGTTCGGCTACGAGGAAGGGGCCTTCACCGGGGCAAAAAAGGGTGGGAAGAAGGGCAAGTTCGAGCTGGCGGACAAGGGGACGATTTTTCTGGATGAAATAGGCGAGTTGCCGATGCAGACGCAGGCAAAATTGCTGCGGGTGCTGCAGGACGGCGTGATAGACCGCGTGGGTGCTAGCGAGCCTGTATCGTCCGATTTCCGGCTGATTGCCGCAACAAACCGGAACCTGAGCCGGATGGTGGAGCAGGGGGAATTCCGTGAAGATCTGTACTACCGCCTGAGCGTACTGCCCATAGAAATGCCCCCTTTGCGCAGGCGCCGGGGGGACATCCCGCTTCTCATCCAGCGGTTTTTGGCAGAGGTGAACCACCGGTACGGCACAGAGGTGGCGATTGAAAAAGCTGCCGTGCAATACATTGCAAAACAGCCGCTGCCGGGCAATGTGCGGGAGCTGAAGAACATCATCGAACGCTCCTACATCATGCGGCAAAAGGACGGTATGATAACCATGCAGGACCTGGAATTCCTTGGGGAGAAGAACGAAGCGGAAACCCCAGGGAAGAAAGCGGGCAAAGGGACAAAGCCCGAAGGCGCGGAAAAAGCAGAGATTCTTCGCGCGTTGGACGAAACCGGCCACAACTGCGCAAAAGCGGCGCAGAAACTGGGCATCAGCCGCATGACCCTGTACCGGAAAATAGACAAGTACGGCATTGCCTTAAAAAGGGGCTGACCCCAGGGAAGGCCACTGCAAACGGCAAAACGTGAAGAGGACTTGCGCTTGCCCAAAGGCGGATGCGCTGTGCCGGCCCCGGCAAAAGGCCCGCCTTCCTATAAGGAAGGCGGGCCTTTTGTTGGGGTGCCATTTTGTGATGTATAGTGGTTTTTGCCAGAATAAGCAAAGCGGCACGGTGGCGTGTGAAAAGAACCCGCGCCCTGTAGGATAAGCAACATGCACTTGCTCGGCGCCGGGCCCTTTACGCACTTTGTGCTATGCCTCCCACGCCCAGTCGGCATCCCCCGCGGCCACCGCAAAGTGGTATTTTGCAATGCCCAGGTCTATACGCGTATACATGCCGGTGCCGGGCGCGGCTGCTACCCGGTTGCCATGCAGAGAAAACAAAAACTTCTGCTGGTTCATGGCGGTGGGCGCAAGCTGGGCGGCCTCCATCCCCTTTTGGAACCATGGCGGCATCTCGCCCTCCACCTGGCAAAGCTTGTCTATGGGTTTGTTTTTGTGGGCGGTGCCCTGGGTGGCGCCATACCCAATGGAGATGACGAGGAACAGCTTTTCCCCCGGGGCTGTAACGGCCTTGCTTTTCCCTTTGCTATAGGTGCCCGCCACCCAGCAGATGTTCAGGCCCAGCTGCTGTGCCCGCAGCGCCACTTTTTCGCCGTAGTAACCGCAGGCATCCTCCTGCCCGGGGCCCTTTTTCCCCACAAGGGCAACATAGTGCCGCACCCCCGTAAACTTCCCGTACCGCGCCAGCATGCCGCCAAACACCTCCGGCTCGTTTAAGCACAGCTGGATATGCAGCCCGCTTTCCCGGTTGCATTCGTCTATGCATTGGCGCAGTTCGGCCAGCGCCTCGCCCTCCAGGGGCCTGTCTGTGTAGCTGCGCACCGAGTGCCGGGCGCGGATTGCCTCCATCAGGTCCATTTTTTCTGCGGCCTCCTTTTTGTTGTGCGCTTCACTCGTCCTGGCAGGGAAGCGCAACGCCCTTTTCGCTCTGCGCTCCCAGCTCGGCAATCAGCTCGTTCAAATGGGCAACCAGCAGCGTGAAACGCCCCCACAGCTCGTTTTTGTCGTTCGTATAATAAAAGTTCATGGTGCCCCGCTTGATAACTTTGACGATGCCGGCGTCCTTCAGTATCTTCAAATGGTGGGAAACCGCCGGGCGTGACAAGTGGGTGTGCTGCGTAACTTCCCCCACACGCATGCCGCCAAAAGTGCCCAGCAGCGTCATGATGATCTGCTGGCGGTTTTCGTCGCCCAGGGCGGTGAAAATCTCCCGGCAGTCGTCAAATTCTTTTGCAAGTTCGTCCATTTTTTGGGCAAGGGCATCGTGTACGGTTTCGGTTTGAGCCTATTGCCTATTACACCCCGGAAACTGGAAAAAGTGCATTGAGAAAGAAAATAGAGACCAATGCGCGGGCATTTCCGCATGAGAGGTTGTGCGCTTTGGACATATATATGCATGAGCATTTGAAAACCGGGCTGTGGAAGAAGGGGAAGAGAACGCTGCACGGGCGGCAAAACTGGCACGGCCCGCGTTGGGCAGGGTCGCGGCGGAATTTGAGGCCACGGCAGGCCACTGCCCGCCGTAAGCTGCGCTACCCCTCCCCATGTGGACAACGCGCTCCAATCGCGACAAAACTTCATAAAAAACAGCGCTCTCGCCAAAAAAATTGGGTGATATCGCTGTAAATGGGGGCTCGTTTATGAAGTTTCGGCACTGCCGCCGTTGTCGTCGTTATCCGTGGTGGGGTGCGCCTCGGGCGCAGGGGTTTGGTCCGGCGTTTCGGGGGGCTGGGGCGCCAGTGTAATGGCCGGCATGTCGTCTTCTTCCATGTATTGATTTTCAGCGTTCTGCTGCGCTTCTATCAGCAGTTCAATCGCGTCGGCCACGCGCGCGGCCAAATCAAAATACATCTTCTTGTAGTTGGCTATTCTCGTCCACCTCCTGCCGGGAATCAAAGCCCGCGCCGTCCTTCTGCAAATTTCAGTACCGGGACAAGGGCGTAAAACTCTGTATACAAATCATAGCAAATCATCGCTATTATGTCTATTGACAGGGAGTACAAAGATAGAAAACCAAGGCGGCGGATTATTGGTACTATTTCCTAGTTTTTTAGTGGGAAACACAAATGGAGCACGGTGTAAGTTGCCATTTGGCACCCGATGGGCTATAATGAAAGGCATCATACTGCGGGGTAAGCCCCGCTCCCGCGCCCTGCGGGCGTAAGGTTCCGCCGCTGGGCGGCGGGGTATTCACTCTCTCGACCTGCCTCGCTCGGCTATGCGAAAGCCACTTTCGCGCAGCTCTCGCTTCGTTGGCCAATGAAACGGCCAAAGGCCATGGTGGCCGGCGGCCAACACAACACTTTTGCCCGCAGGGGCTTTTTCATTCCGCCGGGGCGCCCGGCACCGCAGAGGTGAACACTTTGAGCAATGACCGCGACAACCGGGGCCACGCAGATTACGGCGCCCAGAATAACGACGGCCGGCAGGCATACCGCCGCAAACGCCAGCAGCGCCGCCGCAAAAAAAATGTGCAGCGGGGCTTGGTTTTGTTGGTGGCAGCGGCAGTTTTGGTGGGCCTTGCCTTTGTAATCTCCCGCATTGTGGGCGGCCGGGAAGGGGACACCGTGTCCTCCTCTGCGCCGCCGGTCTCCAGCCAAAGCCAGCCGCCCTCCAGCCAAAGCCAGCCGGATACCCCCACCTCCACCACGCCGGTGGTGGACAACACGGCCTGGAACTTCATTGGCCCCGTGCAGCAGGACGCCGAGGCCATGTTGGTGGTGACGCCGGACCGCCGAATGATTGCCCTGCCGGAGAATGGCCGCATAGACATGCAGTATTTTGACAATGTGGTGTTTGTGGGCGACAGCATTACCCAGGGGCTGGAGATGTACAGCGCCGGCATACCCAACGCCAAGTACTGCGCCTATTTGGGTGTTAGCCCCAAGGGCCTGTACGACGGCAGCATGCAAAAGCGGCGCGACGGTGTGACCGAGGTGCCCTTAGAGGCCCTGGTGGCTCACCAGCCGGACAATGTGTATGTGCTTTTGGGCACCAACGCCATGGTGGGCATGGGGGACGAAGCCCTGCTTACCTATTATAGTGAGATGCTGGACGCCTTCAAAGAGGCGCTGCACCCCGAGGTGTGCATCTATGTGCAGTCCATCACGCCGGTGGTGCAAGGGCGGGATGCCCGATTCGATATGGACCGCATTCGCGCGTTGAACGACCAACTGGCCAAGATGGCCTTTGAGAAGGGGCTGTATTTTGTAGATTTGAACGAGGCCCTGGCCGGCGACGACGGCTGGATGCGAAGCGATTACGGTGCCGGCGACGGCTACCACATGACGCCCGCGGGTTATGCCGCCTGGGTGGAATATCTGGTGACGCACACCGCCTACAACCGCCGCCATGCCCACCTGTACCTGGAGGGCAGCAACTACTACCAGCAGCTTCCCCCCGAGATTTAGAGAAATAGCAAAGCCCCCCGGGTGTAGCCCGGGGGGCTTTTGTCTGCCGTGAAAAATCGTTTACTCCTGCGCCGCTATCAGCGAGACCATCACCCGGTATTCGGGCAGCGGCAGGGCGGCCTGCACCACGCTAAGGGCGGGCTCGTAGGCGTCGGTTACCCACAAGTCCCACTCGGCGTTGAAATCGCCAAAGTCTGCCATGGTGCCAAGGTATACGGTGGCGCTCAGCACCGAGTCCTTCGAAGCGCCGTTGGCAGCAAGCAGCCGGTCCATCTGGCTGAAGACATCCTGCGCCTGGCCGCGTACATCGGCCGCAATGTCCACCGTGGTAATGCCGCTTACATACACAAGGCCGCCGTGGGCCACGCAGGTGCTGCGCCGCCCGTTGCCGCCGGTACGTTTGATCTCATCGCGTTTTCCCGCCATCACATATACTCCTCATTCATTCCGTCGTCGTTGTAAATCTCAATGTAATCGTTTTGCTGCTCCTCAAAATACCGCAGGGCCGCCAGGGCCGCAACCACGGCGCCCAGCGCCAACATCACTTTGAAGAAAGTCTTAAAGATAAACCGCAACAAGTATATCACACTCCTTTTTTAGGGGCAAGGCCCCGCTTGTATGGGTGGAAAAGCCGGTTCAGGCGTCGAATATGAAACGGCCAAACTGCGAGAAAGTGGGGGCGGAATAGTCTGCGAAGGGCACGCTGGCGCCCACGGCATTGCCCTGGTGCTTGAAAAGCGCCGCCTGAAAGCCCGCGCCGCCTTGCACGGCAATGCCCGCGGTTGCCAGCACCGCTGCGGGTATGCGCACGCCCGCGGCCCAGTACCAGCCCTGCTCGTCGCTGCCGGCATAGCGCGCGGGTACCGGTGCATCCAATGCCTGGCCCGCCGGCGGGCCATACAGGGCCAGGGCGCGGCCTTGGGGGCAAAGGGACAGCAGGGCTTCTTGCGGGGCCAGCCGCAACTGGAAAAAGTGCGGCCTACTGCCGCCCGCCGCAAAGGTAATATAGCTTTCCGGTGCGGGGGTGCGCTCAAACGCACAGAGGTCCAGCATCAAATCCCCATGTAAGAGGTATAGGCGGGCCATGGTGTATATCCGGGCCGTTGGGCCGGCAGAGGAAAAATGCCGGGTTTTCAGGGCGGGCAGGGTGCCTGCCTGCAGCGGCGCGGCAGAGAGGGGAACAGAAAAAGCCACTTGCCTGCGCCTCCTTTTTTGGCAAAGGACGGAAAACGGGTGCCGCCCTCTTGCCCCAGTATACCATAAGCACGCCGCCACGGCAATAAAAGCGGCGGCATATCGCAGCGCAAAGAAAGCCCGCAGGCCGTGCAAAGCCGCCCCGCAGGCACGATTTTTATTGACATGTTCCGGGCGATTGTTTAGAATATAGGATAGTTTTGGGGGTTTGCCGGGTTGTTTGACATTTTTTAGACAAAAGAGAGAAACCCGGCCGGCCCCACTTTTTTGGGCAATGTTGCCTACCCGGGCACTTTGGCGCAGCTGCGGCCATGCCGCGTACAAAGTGCCCGTACAAAAGGCCTGCACACCGTGCAGCCATGCCAATATTGGACGCCAAAGGCGCCCTGTGAGGGGGAGATTGAATGTTACAAAAGCTGAGGACGATGGGAAAAGGTGCCCATGTGCCTCACCGCAAGGGAACGGACGAGCTTGCCACCGTTACCATGCCGCTGCCGCCCAAAGTGGTGATGGTGATGCAGCAGCACATCGGCGCGCCCTGCCTGCCCAGTGTGAACAAGGGCGACGAGGTGTTTGTGGGCACCGTGGTGGGCAAGGCCCAGGGTTTTGTCGGGGCCGACATCCACTCCAGTGTCTCCGGCAAGGTGACGGGCATAGAGCAGGTGATGATGCCCGGCGGCGCCTTGATGGACGCGGTGGTGATTGAGCCGGACGGCCAGCAGACCATTGCGCCGGAAATTACCCCTCCCGCTGTGCGGGACCGCGAGAGTTTCCTTGCGGCGGTGCGCGCGGCGGGCCTGGTGGGCCTTGGCGGCGCGGGCTTTCCCACGGCGGTGAAGCTGCAGCCCAAAGACCTGGACGCCATCGACACGCTGCTCATCAACGCGGCGGAGTGCGAGCCCTACATCACCGTGGATAACCGGGAGATGCTGGAGTGCGGGGACACCGTGCTGTCCGGCATCATGGCGGTGAAAAAGTACCTGGAGATCCAAAAGGTGTACATTGGCATTGAGCGCAACAAGCCTGCCGCCATGGACCTGATGTTCAGCCTGACCAAGGGCGACCCCGACCTTGAGGTGGTGGCCCTGCCGGCCCGCTACCCCCAAGGGGCGGAGAAGGTGCTGATTGAGACCGTGACCGGGCGCGAAGTGCCCAACACCGGCCTGCCTGCCGACATTGGCGTGCTGGTACTGAACGTGACCACGGTTTCCGCCATTGGCAAATACCTTGCCAGCGGCCTGCCCCTGATGACAAAACGCCTGACGGTGGACGGCGGCGCCGTGGTGGAGCCCAAGAACGTGGAGGTGCCCATCGGCACCCCCATCGAGAATGTGATTGAGTTCTGTGGTGGCTTTAAGACCCAGCCCACCAAGGTGCTGTGCGGCGGGCCTATGATGGGCTTTGCCATGACGGACCTTTCCTTCCCCATTTTGAAGCAGAACAACGCCATTTTGGCGCTTACCGCGGCAGAGACCGACATCTCTGTGGATACCCCGTGCATCCGTTGCGGGCGTTGCATAGGCGCCTGCCCGGTGCGCCTGTCTCCCATAGAGATTGCCGAGGCGTATGACGCGAAGAACATCGAGATGCTGGGCAAGTTGCACGCCGAGGTGTGCATGGGCTGCGGGGTTTGCAGCTATGTGTGCCCCGCAAAGCGCCTGCTGGCGCCCAAAACCACCCTGGCGCGGCTACTATACCTGAAGGAGGCGAATAAATAATGGAAGTGCAAAAACTTCTCGTTACACCCTCGCCCCATATCCTGGCAAAAACCAACACCCGCAACATCATGGTGGGCGTATGCATCGCACTGCTGCCCACTCTCATCGCCTCGGCTGTCATCTTTGGCTGGTATGTGCTGTTGCTTTGTGGCGTTACGGTGGCCGCCTGCGTGGGCTTCGAGGCTCTGTATTGCCTCATCATGAAAAAGCCCATCCCCGTGGGGGATTTTTCCGCCGTCGTTACGGGCATCATCCTGGCGTTCAACCTGCCGCCGGCCTTCCCGCTGTGGATGGCCATCATCGGCGCGTTTATCTCCATCGTCATTGTAAAGCAGCTGTTCGGGGGCCTTGGGCTAAACTTTGCCAACCCGGCGCTGGTGGGCCGCATGGTGCTGCAGCTTTCCTTCACCGGGCCCATGATCGCCTTCACCTACCCGCAGAGTGTTGCCGGGGTGGACGCGCTGGCCTCTGCCACGCCCTTGTATGTGCTGCAGCAGGGCACCGTGCCCCTGATGGACCTGCTGCTGGGCACCCACGGTGGCGTTCTGGGCGAAACCTGCGCCATCACCCTTATTGTGGGCGGCCTGTTCATGATCTTCACCAAAATCATCAGCCCCACCATCCCCGTGGTGTACATTGGCGGGGTGTTTGTGCTGAAGTTCCTGTTGGGCATCGGCGGCGGTACCGCCGCGGCCGTGGCCGGCATGGACGCCTTGGGCTCCATTTTGGCGGGCGGGCTTTTGCTGGGCGCCTTCTTCATGGCGACGGACTATACCACAAGCCCCTACACCCGGCGGGGCAAAATCGTCTACGGCATCGTTTTGGCCATCCTTACGGTGGCTATACGCGAATGGGCCACCATGCTGGAGGGCGTATCGTACTCCCTGCTTTTGGCCAACCTGCTGGTGCCCTACATCAACGGGCTTACCCGCCAGCGCCCCCTGGGCGTGAAAAAGGGCAAAAAGCCTGCCGCAGATGGAAAGGGGGCGAAGTAAATGGCGGAGAAAGAGAAAACCACCCTGCAGCCGGAAGAAGCCGCAGTAGAAGAAAAAGTGGAAGCTGCCCCCAAGGCAGAAGCAGAAGCTGCCGCTAAGAAAGAAGCCGCCCCCCAGGCGGAACAGAAGGATGCCACCGACAGCGACTTCAAAAAGAACGTGTGGGGCCCTTTCCTGCATCCCCTCATCGCCCTTGTGGGCATCTGCATCATCACCAGCCTGCTGTTGGGCCTTACCAACATGCTTACCGAGCCGCTGATTGAAGAGAACCTGCGCGTTGCCGCCGAGACTACCCGCAAGGAACTGTTGCCCGAGGCCGACGGCTTTGAAGAGATGGACATCGGCGGCGCCGAGAACGTCACCTCCATCTTCCGCGCCACCAACGGTGTCGGCTGGGTCATCGAAGCCTACGGCACCGGATACGGCGGCAAGGTACCCGCCATGGTGGCCTTTACCGAGGACGGCACCATTGCAGGCGTTACCTTTATGGAAAACAGCGAGACCCCGGGCCTGGGCAAAAAGGTGGAGAGCGAAGAGTGGTTCTCCGAACAGTTCGCCGGCTTTGCCAACCAGGCCATCGGCCTTGGAGACATCGATAAGATCGCCTCGGCCACCATCTCCACCAACGCAGCCCTCAACGCGGTGAACGCCGCCGTCGAGGCCTTCAACCAACAGACGGGGCAGTCCTCCGGCACCGGCGGCAACTTCGCCGATGTGCTGGAATCCCTGCTTCCCGGCGCTAGCCTTACGCCCATCAACATCACGGCCGACAATGTGCAGCCAACCGCCTGGCGCAGCGCCAACGGCGAGTATATCATCGTGGGCGAGCGGCCCGACGACAACCCCGATAACCCGAGCGTTGTGGTGGCGGCGGTGGCCATCAGCCCCGAGGGCGTGGTGCTGAACCTGTGGCTGGATACCTCGGGTGAAAACTACGGCGCCACCCTGCCCAACAACCGCGAGTTTGTAGAGAGCTTTATTGGCGAGAGCGCGCCGGTGCAGGTGGATGTGGTGGCCGATATTACCGGCACCAGCAACAAGGTGATGGACGCCGTGAACAGCGCCCTTGCCGCCCTGCCCATTGCAAAGGAGGCCGCGTAATGGAAAAGAAAAATACCGGTTTGATGACGATATTGACCAACGGCCTGCTGAAAGAAAACCCGGTGCTGCGCCTGGTGCTGGGCACCTGCCCCACCCTGGCGGTTACCACTGCGGTATTCAACGGGCTTGGCATGGGTGTGGCGGCCACCTTTGTGCTTATCTGTTCCAACATTGTTATCAGCGCCCTGCGCAAAATCATCCCTTCCCAGGTGCGCCTGCCGTGCTTCATCGTTATCATTGCCAGCTTCGTTACCTTGGTGCATATGCTCATCCGCGCTTATGTGCCGGCGCTGAACAGCGCCCTAGGTGTGTATCTGCCCCTCATCACTGTGAACTGCATCATCCTGGGCCGCGCCGAGATGTTCGCCTCCAAAAACGGGGTGGCGGCAAGCGCCCTGGACGGCCTTGGCATGGGCATCGGCTTTACCATTACCCTGGTGCTGATGAGCGCTGTGCGCGAGCTTGTGGGTGCGGGCACCTTCCTGGGCATCCAGATCATCCCGGCGTCTGTGGCGCCTGTGGGCGTAATGGTGCTTCCCCCGGGTGGGTTCTTCGTATTTGGCATATTTATGGCGCTGGCCATTTTCCTGGAGCGGAAGATGGGCAAAGACCCCACGCCCGACGCTGCTTGCGGCGCCTGCCCCTCGGCAGAATTTTGCCCGGCGAAAGGAGTGGAGTGAGTATGGCAATCAAACTTGCATTCATCTTTTTCTCCATGATACTGGTGAACAACTATGTTCTGGTGAAGTTCTTGGGCATCTGCCCCTTCCTGGGGGTTTCCGGCAAGCTCAACTCCGCCGTTGGCATGAGCGTGGCCGTCATCTTCGTGATGGTGCTGGCCACCGCAACCACCTGGCCGGTGTACACTTACCTGTTGGTGCCCAACGGCCTTGCCTACCTGAATAACATCAGCTTCATTCTCATCATCGCGGTTTTGGTGCAGCTGGTAGAGATTGTACTGCGCAAGTTTGTGCCCCCGCTGTACAAGGCGCTGGGCATTTACCTGCCCCTCATCACCACCAACTGCGCGGTGCTGGGCGTTACCATTTTGAACATCGAGACCGCCAGCATTGTGGATGCCACCGCCCCGTACTACACCTTCCCCGAGGCGCTGGTTTGCGCGGCGGGCGCCGGTGTGGGCTTTGGCGTGGCCATGGTATTGTTCTCTGGCGTGCGCCGCGCGCTGGACAGGGCCCAGCCCCCCAAAAGCTTCGAGGGCCTGCCCATCACCTTGGTATCCGCGGCCATCTCCAGCGTATCCTTCATGGGCTTTGGCGGCCTTTTGGAAAACCTGTTCAACATCTCGGTGTAAGCCACAAGGCCACAAAAAGCGCGAAAGGAGAATGAGAGTATGAGTGTTGTGATGGCTGTAGTGATTGTGGCGGCCACCGGCCTTGTGGGCGCGGGCATTTTGGTGATCGCCTCCAAATATCTGGCGGTGGAGGTTGACCCGCGCATCACCATGGTGGCGGAGGAGCTGCCCGGCGCCAACTGTGGCGCATGCGGCTTTGCCGGCTGTGCCGACTATGCCGGCGCCATTGTAGAGGACGGCGCGGAGGTGAACCTGTGCGTGCCCGGTGGTGCCGCAGTGGCCGGCAAGGTGGCCGACATTATGGGCACCGATGCGGGCGATGTGGCCCAGCGCAAGGCCATAGTGGCCTGCCAGGGTTCCTTCGACCACGCCACCAATAAATACGATTATGCGGGAATCGATTCCTGCAAAGCCAACGCCGCGCTGCATGGGGGCTCATCCAGCTGCCCCTATGGTTGCCTTGGCTATGGAGACTGCGCCAAAGCCTGTAAGTTTGGCGCCATAGAGGTGCGTGATGGGCTGGCCCGGGTGAACCCGGTGCTGTGCACGGGCTGCGGCGCCTGCGAAGAGGCCTGCCCCAAGCGGGTGATTTGGATACGCGAAGTGAGCGAGAAACCCGTTGTGATGTGTGCGAACCACCACCGCGGCGCCCAAACCCGCAAAGAATGTACCGCCGGCTGTATCGGCTGTAAGAAGTGCGAGCAAACCTGCCCCGAAGGCGCCATTGTGGTGCGGGACAACGTGGCCCGCATCGACTTGGACAAGTGCGTTGGCTGCCGTGCCTGCGTGAACGTGTGCCCGGTAAAGGCCATTGCCATTCCCAAGGTGGTGTAAAAGAACGTAATACGCGTGCGGTACGCGTGGAAAGCAATCAAAAAAAGGTGTCCGGCATATATGCCGGACACCTTTTTCATGGAGGAAAAATATAGGATGGAAAAACTTGATTATGAATATAAGAAGCCAAAAAGGATGCAAATATCCGCATTTTGGCCCGAAAAGAGAGTTGTGGAGAAACTGTTGAAGACTGTACATGTATTGACAACCATATAGAATGAATAAATGGATATATGGTATAGATATTAAAAAGAAATTCTCTAATAGTTTGTGATTACAGCAAAGTCATGGATTCAGTTTCAAATCTGTGCCAGAGACGTGCCCCAAGAGCAAAGCCGTAGGGCCCTTGAAAGCAGATATGCGGGTACACACGGAGCATGGCGGCAGTGTGATATTGTTGCGGATCGCGCCATGCGAGCCAAAAAAAAAGGTTGCCCAGGGCAAAAAACAAAGCGAAAAGAAAAAATGCAGGCAAAGAAGGGAGGGTTGGGTGCTTGGATATCTATTTGCTATTCTCGCTGGGATATTTGCAATGGAATGCCATAGCCGGTGGGCGCACTTGAATAATGTAGAGCAATTGGACCAGGTAGATGGATGTGTCAGATGACTAACAGACAGCGGATAAAAGCAAACGACATATGTAAAAATAATAGCTGAGCAAATAGCTTTGCAAGTGAATCCGATAAATTACGATAGCAAGATGAAAATATTTGTCTTGCTACCAAAAAGTGCAGCAATATCCGAACCAGACTGACCTCGGCTTCAGTAAATCCACTACAAAACACATGCGTTCTTTCTCCGGCAACACTCGAAACTTCCCCGGATACAAGAAATTGTGGTGCGGAAAACCCGCACCACAACATATACCAACATGTGTCTTGACAGCTTACTTCGTGTACAGGATGCCAAGTTCCCGCAGGCCGGCCAAAATGCGGCGATAGGCGTCCGGGTTGGTACAGCGGATGGTGTGCAGGTGGGCACCGTCGGTGAGGCTGGCCAGCAGGGAGGCGCCGGTCACGGCTATCTTGCTTAGAAACGCGTCGGCGTCGTAACGACTGCGAATCTCCAACGTTTGGGTGATGGTGCCGTACATGGGGTGATCCACGCTCACGTTCACCAAAGTGCCGCCGTTGTCCACGATGGTATACAGTTCTGCCTCCAAAAGTCCCTTGTCGTGGCGGCAGGCCAGGATGTAAGTGTCGGCATCCGCGTCCTCGCCGCTTTCCTCCCGCTTGTTCAGGATATACCCGCTCTGGGTGGCCAGGATATCCTCTCCGGCGGCCCGAAGTAGCGCTATATCGCCCACAATAATCTGTCGGCTTACACCAAAATGCTCGGCAATATTGTTGGCGCTCATGGGTTTGATGTCCATTTGCAGCAGTTTTAGAATCTCGGCCCGGCGTTGTTTTGCATCCATGGCAATGGCCCTCCGTGGAAAACTTGTTGAATGTTGTCAAGACAAAGGACAAATCCTCTGTTCATATCTTATTATAGACAGTTAACCGGGTCTTTGCAAGTGCTATCCGGCACAAAATGACGCCAAAAAACCGCCGGCCATCTGGCCGGCGGCGAAAAAACAGGAACTTAGTCGCTGATATAGGGCATCAGGGCCAGATGACGGGCGCGTTTGATGGCGATGGTCAGCTCGCGCTGGTGCTTGGCGCAGGTGCCGGTTACCCGGCGGGGGATGATCTTCGCGCGCTCGCTGGTATATTTGCGCAGGCGGCCCACATCCTTATAGTCGATGTAGGGCACCCGGTCTACACAAAAGCTGCAAACTTTGCGGCGGCCGCGGCCTCCACGCCCGCCGCGCTCATTTCTATCATAAGCCATAGCTTGGTACCTCCTAAAGAATCACCGTGTGGTGTTATGTTTTGTTCGTCAGAACGGCAAATCGGCGCTGTCGTCAATCACTGCAAAATCCTCCGGGGCGCCCGAAGAATAGCTCTCCGGCTCCTGCGGAAGGGCGCGCTGGGGCGCGTCGTTGTAGGCGGGGGCGTCCTGCTGGCGGGATGCGCCGGAAGAACCCTTCGAGTCAGCAAAATGCAGGTTGTCTGCAACAATCTCATAGGTTTTGCGTTTTTTGCCCTCGCGGTCCTCCCAGGTGCGGGTTTGCAGCGAGCCGTTCACGGCCACAAGCTGCCCTTTGCGGAAGTATTTGCAGGCAAATTCAGCGCTGCTGCGCCAGGCTACGATGTCAAAAAAGTCGGTCTGGCGCTCCTCGCCGGCCCGCGCAAAGTTGCGGTCGCAGGCGATGGTGAAAGTGGTGGTGGAAATTCCGCTGTTGGTTTTCCTCAGTTCCGGGTCTGCCACAAGGCGGCCCATTACGGCAACCACGTTCAGCATATTACTCAGCCCCTTCCTCGGCGTCGGCCACTGCCGTCTCCTCCTCGGTGGTTTCGGTGGCGGGCGCTTCGGCTTCGGCGGGTGTTTCTTCGGCGGGCGCGGCAGCAGCTTCCTCAGCGGCCAGTTTTGCGGCGGCTTCGGCCTCTGCTTTTGCCTTCGCCTCGGCCTCAATGCGGGCTGCGGCGCGGGCAGCTTCGGCCTTCTCAGCCTCTGCCTTCTTCGCGGCGGCATCCAGGCGGGCGTTCTCCATCACCTCATCCTTAACAATGATGAGGCTGCGCAAAACACCGTCGGTGATTTTGAACACACGGTCCAGCTCTGCGGGGAAATCCGCCTCGCTGGTGTAGTGGAAGAGGGTATAGATGCCTTCTTCCTCTTTGTTGATGGGGTAGGCCAGGCGGCGCTTGCCCCACTCGTCCACGGCATCCAGGGTGCCGTTCGCCTCAATCAGGCTTTTGAACTTCCCAACCAGGGCGGCGCCGGCTTCCTCATCCAGTGTGGCGGTGGTAACCAGCATGGTTTCATACATGGGCATTTCAGTAGTACCTCCTTTTGGACATAAGGCCCCGAAGGGCAAGGATTGGCCCTCCGCAGCGTATCCTGCGAGAGGGCAGCAATTTATTATAGCAACGGGGCTGCAGAATGTCAACATTGCGCCGGGGAAAGCAGTGGTTCACCGCGTTGTTCATCACAACACGCAGGGCCTTGTGCAGAGAGCGCAGGGCATTCCACACCGAGAACTACCTTCCGCGCCGCCCCGCATACAACAAAGGAACGTTGTTCGCGGTTCGCCTTGCGGCTGACGTTCTCTTTGAGAACACCCTGCGTTCTCTCCGGTTGAGATTCCTGCGCCTTTGCGCCGTATCTATTTTGCAGAGCAATGGGCATGCCTTCCCGCAAGAAATGGTGGACACACAGCGCCATTTTGCCTATAATAAATTGTATTACATTGGCCAATAAAAAGCGCACCAATTCACAAGGAAAGGCCCGCCGCGCACAAAGGCGCGGGCGGGGGCGGGCGCCCATGCCCGCAGGGTTGCCCCATGGTATTGCTGGACGAAGTGAAACGCCAGGTAGCAGAGCTTGCCCCAGAGGTGGCGGAGCTTGCCGACGCCCTGGCGATAAACGCGAAAAAGCGTCGCTTGCAAGAGCTGGAGACCCGCAGCGCCATGCCGGAGTTTTACGACGACGCGGCCGAGAGCAGCCGGGTGTTTGGCGAGATGAGCGGCCTGCGCGGCGCGCTGGAAAGCTACGAGCGCCTGTGCGGCCTGTTGGCCGATGCCGAAACCTGGCTGGAGCTGTGGGAGGAAGGGGACGACGAGGCCGCCGCCGAGGCGGAGAAAACCGCCGATGCCTTAAAAGAGGAGACCGAGCGGTTGCGGCTTGTCACCCTGCTTACCGGAGAGTATGACAAAAACAACGCCATTCTTACCTTGCATGCGGGGGCCGGCGGTACCGAGGCGCAGGACTGGGCCGAGATGCTGTTGCGCATGTATCAAAAATGGGCGGCGTCCAACGGCTACAAAACCACGGTGCTGGACTTTTTGGACGGCGAGGAAGCGGGCCTGAAAAGCGCCTCGGTGCTGGTAGAAGGCGAAAACGCTTACGGTTTTTTGAAAAGCGAAAACGGGGTGCACCGCCTGGTGCGCATCTCCCCGTTCGATTCCTCGGGCAGGCGGCACACCAGTTTTGCCTCGCTGGAAGTGATGCCCGAGATTGAGGAGGACAAAAGCGTTTCCATCAAGCCGGACGATATCAAGATGGACGTGTATCGGGCCTCTGGCGCGGGGGGGCAGCATGTAAACAAAACCAGCAGCGCCGTGCGCCTTACCCACTTGCCCACGGGCATAGTGGTGGCCAGCCAGGCAGAGCGCAGCCAGGTGCAAAACCGCGAGACCGCCATGAAGATGCTGCTCTCCAAACTGGTGCAGATCAAAGAGCGGGAGCATCTGGACAAGATAGAGGACATCAAGGGCGTGCAGAAGGAGATTGCCTGGGGCAGCCAGATACGCAGCTATGTGTTTATGCCCTACACCCTGGTGAAGGACCACCGCACCGGCTTTGAAAATGGAAACGTAAGCGCGGTGATGGACGGGGACCTCGACGGGTTTATCAACGCCTGGCTGAAGGCCGCCGGCAAAGGGGAACTGGCCGGCGCCGCCGCGGCAGAAGATATGTAGCCTTGCCGCCATGCCGCCCCGGAGACAGGGCTGCCGCCCTTTAAGCGCATGGGCAGGGCGCGGAAGGCTGCGTGCATATACGAA
>JAJDGD010000019.1 GCA_030265505.1 Ruminococcaceae bacterium OttesenSCG-928-O06
AGCCGCCAGGCGTTCAATTGGTCCACCCGTTTTGCGGTGGTCTTTATGTGCGCCTCCCAGGCGGCGGCGGGGTCGGCGGCGTCCATGCGGCTGGTGGCAAAAATGGCCTGCCACAGGCTCTCCACGGCGTCGGCCGGGCTTTTATCGGGGAACACCTTCACGGCCCACGCCTCGGTGGGAATGCTAAGCACGCACCATTGCATGCGGTTGGCCATGCTTAAAATGCGCCAGGGCTGCAGCGCGGCGGAATACGCGCGGTTTGCGGCGTCCACCTTTTGGGTGTCCAGCCCTTTGTAGATCTCCGGGTCCTCGGCGTAAATGGCCAGGCGGCACACATCCAGCGGGTTTTGGGCGTATTCCATATACCGGTCCACCATCCAGGGCTTTATGTCCTCCAAAACGGCTTTCTCGGCCCCCTCCATGCGGATGCGGGACAGCCTTTCGTCGGCGTAGTGCACCACCACGTCCTTCGCCCCGGCGGCATAGGCCTCTTGGGCGCACATGCGCGCGAAGAAGGCCCCCTCTATGGGGCAGTTGATGATGAGTGTTTGCCCCTTTTGTACGTTGATGGCATTGCGCACCGCAAAGCGGGCATAGGTTTTTAACAGGGCTTGGTCCATGGCGGGCACCTTCCTTTTTGTTTGTAGCGTTCTATCATCCAAATTTTCGGCGGTTCAGCACCCACATGTCGTGGCCGGTCAAATACCATTCGGGCTCAAAGCTTTCGGCCAAAGCCTTCAGTTTGTTGAAGCTGTCGAAGGCGGCATAGTGGTCGTATATCACGCTGTTGAACAAATAGGGCATCATGTTGTCGGGCGCGGGGGTAATGTCGATGACCTCACCGCCCAGCAGTTCCATCTTGTCGGTTTTGGGGAACAGGCTGATGAACAGGTGGGGGATGTCCCCGGTAAGGATATAGCGGCCCTTTTGGGTGGGCACGATGATGGCCATGGAGCCAAGGGTATGTCCCGGCAGCTTGTACAGCTCCAGCCCGTTGGGCAGTACAAGGTCGCCGTCCACCATGTAAATGTCTTTCAGCTGTTCCAAATCCCCGGGGGTTCGCTTGTCAAAGTCGCTGCGTATCTTCTGGGTGGGCAGCGGGTTCAACAGGTTGGCCAGCTCGTCCTTCTGGAAGTAGGTCTTCGCCTCGGGAAACAGCAGGGCGCAGCCGGCGTGGTCGTTGTGCAGGTGGGTGTACAGCACGGTATCTATGTCCTTGGGGGCAAGGCCCTCTTTTTCCAGCGCCTGCAGCACATACCGGCTGCCACCCTTGGCGGGGCAGCCGCCCCAGGCCATGCCGTCCACAATATTGTCCTCGTGTATGCCGGTGTCCACCAGCACGTTCTGCCTGCCGTTCTGCAACAGGTAGCCCATGTATGGGAAGTCCAGAATCAAGTCAGGGTCCAGCCCGGCGGCCAGGTTCCCCTTGGGCACGGTGATGGTGCCGTAATCCAGCGCTGTGATGGTCCAGTGGTTCATCCTTTGCTCCTCTCTCATCGGGGGTGGCCGTTGCGGAACGGGGATGGCTATAGTATACGCAAAACAGCGCCGATAAACAACCCACACCCGGCATGCGGCCGGCAGGTGCACACACGTTTGCCGGCCCAAAAAGCGCCCGGCGTTTTGGCTGGGCAGCAACAAAAAAACATCCGCCAAGCCCGCAAATGGCTGCGGCACGGCAGATGCTTTTTGCTCCCCGCAATGGCCTCTTGGGCTTTCTGCGCGGGCATTTTTATATGCAGGCATTAAAACCAGGCGTCAAAATGCTACTTTTTCGGCCAGCCAGGCGGGCACTTCGGCAATGGGCAGGCGCACCTGGTCCATGCTGTCGCGGCTGCGAATGGTGACGGCGCCGTCCTCGAGGGAGTCAAAGTCGTAGGTGATGCAGAAGGGGGTGCCCACTTCGTCCTGCCGGCGATACCGCTTGCCGATGGACCCGGTGTCGTCGTAGTCCACCATAAAGTCTTTGGAAAGGCGAGTGTACAGCTCCTGCGCTTGCTCCCCCAGCTTTTTGCTAAGGGGCAGCACCGCCGCTTTGTAGGGGGCCAGCGCCGGGTGCAGCCGCAGCACCACGCGCTTGTCCTCTTTGCCGGCATCGTCGGTCAGTATCTCCTCGTCGTAGGCGTCCACCAGCAGGGCCAGGGCCATGCGGTCGGCCCCAAGGCTGGGCTCTATCACATAGGGGGTGTAATGCTCGTTCGTCTCGGGGTCAAAATAGTCCTGCGTCTTGCCGCTTTGCTGGTTGTGGCGGCCCAGGTCGTAGTCGGTGCGGTCGGCAATGCCCCACAGCTCCCCCCAGCCAAAGGGGAACAGGTATTCGATGTCGCAGGTGGCCTTGGAGTAAAACGACAGCTCGTCGGCCCCGTGGTCGCGAAAGCGCAGGTTCTCCTCTTTAATGCCCAGGCTGTACAGCCAATTCTGGCAGAAGCTTTTCCAGTAGTCGAACCATTCCAGGTCTGTGCCCGGTTTGCAGAAGAACTCCAGCTCCATCTGCTCAAACTCCCGCGTGCGGAAGGTGAAATTCCCCGGGGTAATCTCGTTGCGAAAGGCCTTGCCTATCTGCCCCACGCCGAAAGGGATCTTTTTGCGGGTGGTGCGCTGTATGGCGGCAAAATCCACAAAGATGCCCTGGGCGGTCTCGGGCCGCAGGTACACCTCGCTGGCGCTGTCCTCGGTAACGCCCATATAGGTCTTGAACATCAGGTTAAACTTGCGGATATCGGTAAAGTCCTGCTTGCCGCAGGCGGGGCAGGCAATGCCGTGCTGCTTGATATAGTCCTGCATCTCGCCGTCGCTCATGCCGGCGGGGCTGCCCCCGGCCTGTTCTATCAGCGTGTCGGCCCGAAAGCGGCTTTTACAGGCGCGGCAGTCCATCAGCGGGTCGCTGAAGCCGCCCACATGCCCGGTGGCCACCCACACGGCGGGGTTCATCAAAATGGCGGAATCCAGCCCCACGTTGGTGGGGCTCTCCTGCACAAACTTTTTCCACCACGCGCGCTTCACGTTGTTTTTGAACTCCACCCCCAGGGGCCCATAGTCCCAGGTGTTGGCAAGGCCGCCGTAAATCTCGCTGCCGGGGAAAATAAACCCCCGGTTGCGGCACAAAGCGGTAATCACATCCATGGTTTTTTGGCTGTTTTGCATGCTGTTCCTCCGTGTGCGCGGGCACAAGGCACCCGCGTGCAGTATATTGTTTCATTGTACGGCCTCGGCAATGGCGCGTCAAGGCCCTGCGGTGCTTAGGCACAACCCCGTTGTGCGCAATAAGGCACATAAGTACAGCCAGAGAGAGCACCGGGCATTCCACGCCGGGAACCACCTTCTGCGCCGCCCTGCGTACAACGAGGAGACGTTGCTCGCCGGCGCCTTGCGGCCGACGTTCCCTTTGGGAATACCCTGTGCTTTTCGCATCGTTCTTTTGAATGTTGCTCTGTTGCACTATGAAACGCTTGGCCAGCGCGCCCTGCAGGCTTTTTACCTTGCCGTTTTTGCGCAAAAAAGTACAGGCAAAGCCCTATTTTGCATTGAAATCCCACCCATTTTATAGTATATTTATAGTAGAGGCAGACCCCTTTTCCCCGCACTGCCCGCACCAAAACAAATTCGCCCGCGACACACAAAATATTACGCGCTGTATCATCCTGTTTATCCGCATCCGCCCAAGCATGTGTTTCCTGCCGCAGGCGGGCGGCGCTGCGCCCGCCTCGCTTTTGGGGAGGTGAAGGGCATGACCAGGAAACCTGTATTTCTGTGGCTGCGGTTCCACGGCATCATGGCCGGTTTGTTCGCGCTGCACCTTGCGGGGCTGTGGGGCATCAGCCTTCTGGCCGCCACATGGCTGCAAAACCTGTTGTACGTCCACCTGTTTTTGGCAAACGGTATGCTTACCAGCATTGTTTTAAGCCGCTATAACCCCTATGGCCACGCCGCCCCGGCAGATGTATTGTTTGCCCGGGCCAAGCACACCGCCCTGCCGGTGCTGGGGCTGATGCTGGCCACCTTGCTTGCCAGCCCGCTGGACTTTGCCTATTCCCCGGCGCGCTTCACGCTTACCGGGCCCCTGGGTGCCCTTGTGTGCTACCTTGGGTACGCCGCCGCCATCACCCTGCTGATGTGGGGCTATTTTGGCCTGCGGGTGCGCGGCTGGCGCCGCTGGGAAAGCCCCGACGGCAAACCGTTTTACCCACCGCCTGCCGGGGTGCCTTAGGAAGGGGGCGAAGGCGATGAAAAGCCCGAAACTTCTTTGGCTGCGTTTTTATGCAGGCATGGCGGGCGCCTACGTCCCGTTTGCCCTTATGGCCGAGGCATCGCGCCTGGTGGAACACCGGTGGCTAAGCGCTCTTATGGTCATCTGCGGCGCCGCGCTGCTGCTGGGGGCGGCGGTTCTTGTGGAGAAAAAGTGGAACCCCTATACAGGGCGGGTGCCTTTAGAGGAACTGGATGCACAGAGGAAGCCTCGCAAACTCTCTTTGGGCCGCAATCTAGCCATCATCTTTGCGTATTACTACCTGCGGGACATCAGCCCGCTTAGCATCTTGTATGCCGACGGGTACGGCCCCTGGCTGGGGCACCTTATCAACTATCTGTTTCTCATGCTCCTTGTCACCCTTACGCTGGTTTTCCACTTTGCCGGCTGGGCGGCCCACCCGGCAGACGATGCCGTACCCGAGGAGAGCCTCTTCCCCGAAGCCTGACGCCCCAATGCACAGGCCCGCACCTTTCGGTGCGGGCCTGTTTTTTTGCGCCCTCCACCCCGCTTTGCAGTTGACGGAAGCCGCGCAATCTTTTATGATAGAGGACAGGCCCGGCACGCGCCGGCCCGCAAAAAAATGCGCGCTGCGCGCGCAGCATTGGGGCAGCTATGATTCGTAAAATAAACGATTTGCCGGAGATTTGGAGCATCGACATCCCCCTGCCGGACAACCCGCTGAAGAACCTGAACTGCTATGTGGTAAAAAGCCGGGGCGAGTGCCTGGTGATAGACACGGGCTTTCGCCGGCCGGAGTGCGCCGCCGCTTTGAACGAAGGGCTGGAGGAACTGGGCCTTACCCGCGCCGATACCTCGCTGTTCCTCACCCACCTGCATGCAGACCACACCGGCCAGGCGGCGGAATTCAGCGCCGCGGGCTGCACCGTATACATTGGCGAGAAAGACGGCCAGTACCTGACCGCCATGAAGGACGCAAACGTGCGCATGGCCCGCTTCATCGAGGAGGGCTTTCCCCCCGAGGAGATGGAGATGCAGTTCTCCCGCAACCCCGCCATCATCTACGCCGCCCAGTACGACTTCCCCATGACCCTGCTGCGGGATAAGGACATTATCACTGTGGGCGACGTGGAACTGCAGTGCGTGTTTACCCCCGGGCACACGCCGGGGCACATGTGCCTGTACATCCCCAAGAACGAGATCATGTTTTTGGGCGACCATGTCCTCTTCGACATCACCCCCAATATCACCACCTGGCCCAATGTGGAAAATTCCCTGAAGGACTACCGCAACAGCCTGGATGCCATTGCGAAATACCCCATTCGGCTGGCGCTGCCGGCCCACCGCGGCAACGACATGGACGTTTACCAGCGCATTGCAGATATCCAGGCCCACCACGACATGCGCCTGCAAAACAGCCTGGACATCATTGCCGAAAGCCCCGGCATGAGCGCCTATGAGATCGCCTCGCGGATGACGTGGTCCATGCGGGGCAAAACCTGGCCGGAATTTCCGGTGTTCCAGAAGTTTTTTGCCGTGGGCGAAACCATTGCCCACCTAGACTATCTTTTGGCCGAAGGGCGCCTGCAAAAGCAGCGCGTAGGGGACGTTTTTCTTTACCGCCCGGCGTAAAAGAACAACACCACCCGCCGGCAGTGCCGGCGTATAACGGGGCGTGGCGCAGGTGGTAGCGCGCCTGCTTTGGGAGCAGGAGGCCGCAAGTTCAAGTCTTGTCGCCCCGACCAGCAACGTGACGTTGCATCCAATGGGCACTTCTCAAAACTGAGGGGTGCCTTTTGCTTTGCGGTTCATCTCTACAATTTTAGGCAAGTCCTGCAAACCCGCGCCGGTTTCTTTTGCGGCCATTTCTCTTCCCCTACAAAATGCTCATGAACCATTCCACGGTTTGCGGGTCCCTGTGGGAGAAGAACAGGCTTTCCTCGGCGTCCAGCGCCTGTATTTTTGCCATATCCTCCGCAGAAAGAGCAAAATTGAAGACATCGAAGTTTTCGGCCATGCGCTGCTTGTGGGTGGATTTGGGAATGACCACCACGCCGCTTTGGATGAGGAAACGCAGGGCGGTTTGCGCCACGGTTTTGCCGTATTGGGCGCCAATTTCCCTAAGAATCGGGTTAGTGAAATAGTCGTTCTTGCCCTCGGCAAAGGGGCCCCAGCTTTCTATTTGTGTGCCCAGCTTTTGGGCAACCGTGCGGGCCTGCCTTTGCTGCTGGAACACATGGGTCTCCACCTGGTTCACCGCGGGCTTTATCTCGTGAAATGAGGCGATGTCGATGAGGCGGTCGGGCGCAAAGTTGGAAACGCCTATGGCCTTCACTTTGCCCGCCTTGTACGCTTCCTCCATGGCGCGGTATGTACCATAGTAGTCCCCAAAGGGCTGGTGGATGAGCAGCAGGTCGATATAGTCTGTCTGCAGCTTTGCCAGCGATTCTTCGATGGAGGCCTTTGCCTTTTCCTGCCCTGCATTGGCAATCCACACCTTGGTGGTAATAAACAGCTCTTCGCGCGGCACGCCGCACTTTTTCATGGCGTTGCCCACGCCTTCCTCGTTGGCATAGGCCTGGGCGGTGTCGATGGAGCGGTACCCCACCTCGATGGCATCCAGCACACAGCGTTCGCATTCCTGGGGCGTCACCTGATATACCCCATACCCCAAAATGGGCATTGCAAGGCCGTTGTTCAGTGTCACATATTCCATTTTTACATTCCTTCCTACCGGTTAGCTGCCAAAAATGGCGGCTGCCTTTTTCATGTTTTCAATGATGGGCACCCCAAAGGGGCAGCGGCTCTCGCAGGCGCCGCAGGCAATACACTCCCCGGCGTGGTGGGCAAGCAGATTGTAGTGTTCGCGCACGGTCTCGGGCACCTCGCCCTGGGCAACGGCCAGGTTCAAAAACTTGGTCACGTTTGCTACGTCTATGCCCACTGGGCAGGGGGCACAGTGGCCGCAGTACATGCAGTGCCCCTGCCAGCTTATTTTGGGCAGCGCGGCAAAGGCGGCGGCATAATCCTTTTCTTCTTCGGGCGCGCTTTCGTAGGCGATGCTTTGCATCAAGTCCGCCTGTGTCCGCGCGCCGGCCATCACACTGGCCACCCCCGGCCGGGTAAGGGCGTAATGGATGCACTGGAACGCCGTGAGCGCCACGCCCGCGGGCGACAGTTCTGCGTCCAGCAAATCGCCGCCGCCAAAGGCCTTCATCACCGTGATACCCACACCCCGGCGCTGGCAGGTCTCGTACAGCTCCTGCCGCTGGGCATCCATGTTCACCAGCGGCTTTTCGTAGGCTTCGTCCGCCCACAGGGCCTCCACGTCTTCGCCGGCGGGCTGCAGGTCGTAGCAGGGGTTAACGCTGAACATCAGCACGTCAATAAAACCGCTGTTCACCGCGGCCAGCGCCGCTTCGGGGTTGTGGCTGGAAAGGCCGACGGCACCAATGATGCCCTTCTCTTTCAGCTCCAGCGCGTACTGCATCACCGGGCCGTTTTGCACCTCGTCCCAGTCGGCCAATGAGTCCACATAGTGAATCATGCCGATCTCCAAATGGTCGGTCTCCAGCCGCTTCAGCTGGTCGGCAAAGCCCTCTTTCACCTCGGCAAGCGCGCGGGTGCGCTTGTACTGGCCGTCCTTCCAAATGCTGCACAGGTGGGCCTGTAGCACAAACTTGTCCCGGCGGCCACGCAAGGCGCGCCCCAGCATGGAGCGCATCTCCGGGTCGGGGGTATACAGGTCAATGCAATTCACGCCTTCTCTCTCCATCAAATCGATGAAGGCCTTCACTTCTTCATAGGGCTTGTCCACAAAGCCTTCGCAGCCCATGCCAATCTCGCTTACCATAAGGCCGGTGTTTCCCAGCAGGCGATAAACCATTTGTATTCCCTCCACTATTCATCCACCAGAGATCGTATTCTCTCGGCGGGTACCCCGCCCACAATCACATTGGCCGGCACGTCCTTTGTTACCACCGCGCCGGCGGCAACAATTGCGTTGTCCCCAATGGTAACGCCGCCAATTACCGTCACGTTTGCACCCAGCCAAACATGGTTGCCTATCACAATGGGGGCGGGGTAGGTTGTGCTTCGGTCCTGCGGTGCAAACCCATGGTTGAGTGTGGCCAGCACCGCATTGTGCCCGATAAGTGCGCCGTCGCCAATTCGAACGCCCCCTTGGTCCTGAAAACGGCAGCCGGAATTGATGAAGACGTTTTTCCCCAGGGTGATGTTCTTGCCGCAGTCGGTATAAAACGGCGGGAACAGGCCAAAGCCGTCATCCACCGGCTTTCCAATCAGCCGGGAAAATAGTACGCGTATCTCTTCCGGTTCATGATAGGTACCGTTAAGCTCGCAGGTAATGCGCATGGCCTCGTGGGCAAGGGCTGTCATGAATGTGTGGATTTCCGAACCGCCGGGAACCGGCAAGCCACTGTTTACATGCCTTAAAAAGTCTCTCAGCTCCATTTTTGTTTCCTTCTCATTCCTCTATGCGAAAGGTGATTGTCACACTTCCCAGGCCAAGCGCATCGGCAAGCCCGGCTGCGTCCTCCACCTGCCCCAGCCGCGTGTAGCTGTACGGGGTGGCAAAGTCCTCATAAAACAACACGAGGCAATCCGAACCGTACAGCATCAAATCCCCGGCGCGAATCATTTCCACCGGTTCACTTTCGGTGGGCAGGCGGCCCGCAAGGTAGTGATATTTTTCGTTTCCATTCAAATCCTGCATCTCCACAGTAAGTGGCAACAGGCCGGCAAACCCATGGGCCGCAGGGTTATCCTGCAATATGGCGTAAAATTTCCGGCCTTCCACCGCAATGACGACCACAGGCATTTCCTCTGTGCTGTTCACATGTTCTGCCGCCTCGGTATGGTCATGGCGGGGCCGTGATGTGTCGCTTGCCGGCAGGCGCACCCCGGAGGAGGACACATTTGCGGCGGCATTTGGCCTGCCGCAGGCGGCCAACGCCAGTGCAAACAACAAGGCAGTGGTAAAAACGGATACATGCGCACCGATATTTTGTTTCAGTATCTTCACCTCTTACAAGCACCCGTTCCATTGCGGCGCGTCATTCCCCGTAAATTTCTTTCGCCATACGAAATACCGCCCAGGCCTTGGGCCAGCCGGCATAGAATGCCAGATGGGTCAGCGCCTCGGCCATTTCCTCCCTGGTGATACCGTTGCCCTTGGCGCGCTGGATATGGTGCTGCAGAGAGCTGTCCAAAACACCACTGCCCATCAGCGCCGCCACGGTGATGAGGCTGCGGTCCCGCGGGGAAAGCTGCTCCTCCCGCGCCCACACCTGCCCAAACAGCACCTCGTCGTTCAGCTGGGCAAACTTTGGGGCAAAACCCCCCAGTGCATCCCGCCCGGCCGTTGTTTTACTGTTGTCCATTTTATGCACCTCCCGCTTGTGGCCGGGTGTTAAACCCACGCCGTAATGGCCTCCTCGGCGGCTTGCACCTTGCCGCCCACAATGGCCAGGCCCTTCTCCACCTTTGCCGTGGGGCACAGCCTTTTGATATCCGCCTCGCTTTTTCCCATGCCGCTGCCCTCGTGGGTGCAAAAGGGCTTGATGGTCTTACCGGCAAAGTCATATTTTTCCAAAAAGGTGAACACGGCCATGGGCATGGTGCCCCAGTAGTTGGGGTAGCCCAGGTAAATGGTGTCGTAGCCATCCAGGCCCGGCAGATATTCCTTTAGCTCCGGGCGGGCGCCGCGCTTTTGGTCCTGCTTCGCCTCGTCGATGCAAGCGGAATAATCGGCAGCATAGGCCACCATCGGCGCAATCTTGAACAAATCTCCCCCGGCCGCCTGCTGAACCACGCCGGCGGCCACTTCTGTGTTGCCTACACTCAGGGTTTGCAGCGTGCCGTTCACATAGTTCTCTCCCGCGCGGGAAAAATAGGCAATAAGTGAGGACATACGCGGCCTCCTTTTATCGTTTCTGTGTTTAGTATAGCCTCTGCCCGCTTGACAGGGAATCACATAAGTCGTAACATAGCATCAACCAAAAGTTTATGCCGGCAGGAGGGGACACCGTGTACAATACACAACTGGATGCTTTCGTTTGCGCGGCAGACTGCGGCAGCTTTACCAAGGCGGCCGAAAAGCTGTACATCTCGGCCACCGCGGTGATGAAGCAGATCAACGCGCTGGAGGAGCACCTCGGCCTCAAGTTGATGGAGCGTACCAACCACGGCATCCGCCTGACAAAGGCCGGCGAGTCCATCTACAAGGACGCCAAGGTACTGTTCGAGTATTCCCAAAAGGCCATCGCCAAAGCGCGGCTGCTGACGGACACGGCCGAGACCACTTTCTGCGTGGGCACCTCCATGCTGAACCCCTGCAAGGTATTTATGGACCTGTGGTACCAGCTGGACGACGCGTTCCCCGGCTACAAGCTGCACATTGTGCCTTTCGAGGACAACCACGAGGGAATATTGGCAGAGATAGGCGCCCTTGGGGTGAAATACGATTTTCTGGTGGGGGTGTGCGATTCTGCCGAATGGCTGAGCCGCTGCAACTTTTTCCAGCTGGGGGAATATCGCCGCTGCTGCGCGGTACCCTACAAGCACCGGCTGGCCGGCAAAAAGATGCTGAGCCTTGCCGATTTACACGGCGAAACACTGATGATGGTGAAGCGCGGCGACTCGCCCATCAACGACGCCGAGCGCGACGAGATAGAGCAAAACCATCCGCAGATAAACATTGTGGATACCCCCGCATTCTATGACATCGAGGTGTTCAACCACAGCGAGCAAAACGGCTACCTCCTCTCCAGCATCGAGTGCTGGGGCGACATCCATCCCTCGCTTGTCACCATTCCCATCGATTGGGGCGGCACCATCCCCTATGGTTTGCTGTACGCGCTGAAGCCGGACCCTGATGTGTTCAAGGTGATTGACGCGATAAAGGCCCTGCGTGGATATAATAATCCGGCTCCAGGTCATCCATAGGTTGCGAAGCGGTATTGTGTTGGGGCAGGGCTTACTATATACTTTTGTTTGTTTGGAAATCTACTATTGCTCCATCCACCACAAAAAAGAGGGATATTATGTGAACCGGCCAACAGGTATTAAAAAGAAACTGCTTGTTATTGGTGCCGCATTGCTTGTGTTGTTTCTATTGATAAATGTGGGGCATTGGCGGATAGCCCACACGGTGTTGCACCAACTTGCGCACTAGGCCAGCCTGCCCGGCAGGCAGTGGGCGCACCAAAAACCTTGAAGAGGAGTCTGCCATGCCGTCATCGGAACCATCGTTTCGCAGCACCCTGCGCCTTGGCTTTGCGGGCTTTCGCGCAGGGGCTTTTCCCATCCTCGTTTTCGAGGTGCTGTATAAAGTGCTTACCACCCTGGCCGTAAAGCCCCTCATGTCCTTTTTGATGCAGGTGTTGCTGCGCGCCAGCGGCAGCGAGCTTGCCTTCAACGACGGCATCTGGCGTTTCGCCCTCACGGTGCCGGGCATTGTTGCCATCCTTCTGCTTTTTGGCATCGCCATTTTAAGTGCCTTTTTTGAGTTTGCCGTGGTGATCTCCATCGCCGGGCAAGCACTGGAAGAAGAGGCGCTCGGTATCAAGGCGGGCATCGTGCGGGGTCTGTGGTGCTTTGGCAGCCTCAAAGGGCCGGATACCGCGCTGTTCGCCATCTATGCGCTGGTTTTGTTACCCCTGGTGAATATGGGGGTCACGTCCTCTTTGTTGCCGCAGCTGGCCATCCCCAATTTCATCACCGGCGAGCTGGCCAAAACCCCCCTTGGCGCGGCGGGGCTGGCTTTGGCGGCGGCTTTGGTAATTCTGCTTTTCTTCTGCCTGCTGTTTGTGCTGCCCGCCATGGTGCTGGAACGGCTGCGCTTTTTGCCGGCTGTGAAAAAAAGTGCAAAAGCCTTGCGCGCCCACCCGGCAAGGGTGCTGGCGCTGGCGGGCATATTCATCGGCTTGTGGATGCTGCTGTTTTTGGGGCCTCGGTGGGTTTTTGATTTATTTTTTGGCCGTCCCAGCGTTAGCTTTACAGAGGCGGTTACCTACTATGGGTTTTCTTTGCTCACGCCCGTCATGCTGCTGATTTGGCTGGCCGCCAGTTTTCTGCAAATCGCCCTGATGCCGCTTTTGCTTACCTTGCTCACCACCTACTACCTTTCTTTGGCCACCGTGGCACAACCGGATGACGAGGCCCGCCGAAAAATTGAAACCGTGCTGGACAAGCTTACCGGCTGGCTGCAGGCAATTTTACGGGCAATCGGCCGCGGGCTGCGCACCGTATACCGGCGAATCATGGCCATCGCTTTTGTGAAAAAACACAAAAAGGGGATGGCGGTGGTGCTGGCATTGCTTTTGGCCTGGAATACCATCAACGCCCTGATGACTGCCACCGGCATACACGACCCTATCATTGTGGGGCACCGCGGCAGCGCCGATGGCGTGGAGAACACCCTGGCCGCCATACAGCATGCCATTGACGCCGGCGCCGACTATGCCGAGGTGGACATTTTGCTGTCGGCCGACGGCGTGCCCATGGTGGTGCACGACGCAAACCTTGCGCGGCTTTCCGGCCAAAACGTCAATGTGTATGACCTGACGGCCGAGGAACTGCAGCGCATCACTCTGCGTCAAAACGGATACACCGGGCAGATCTCCACCCTGGAAGAGGTGGTGGCTTACTGCGAGGGCAAAATTTTGCTGGCCGTGGAGTATAAGCTGCACGGCCACGAGCAAGCGGACCTGGTGGAAGAAGTGATGCGCGTCATGTGTCAAAGCGCATACCAGAAAAACAGCCTTTACCTCTCGCTGGACTATACCCTGGTCTCGCAGATGGAGACGCAGTACCCCGACTACCTGACGGGCTTTTGCGTATACGGCAACGTGGGCCAACTTACCGCCAGCAGCCTGCGGGACATGAACATCGACTTTTTGCTGGTAGAGGAATGGATGGTATCGCAGCCGTTGTTACGGGCCTGCCGCAATGCCTGGCTGCCTGTGTATGTGTGGACGGTAAACGACGCGGGAAAGATGGCGGACTATCTGCAAATGGGTGTATCCGGGCTTGTAAGCGATTATCCCGGCACCGCCGTGAGAGTGCTGGGCACAATGTACAATTTGGACGAGCGGCAAAAGCCCTACGAAGTGGAATAAACCCCTGCGGCACTGGATTGCTTGGAACCGAGAGCAAGGATCATTGAGCATGCCGCCGCCTTTCCTGTTCTGTTTTGCCGCCATGCTGCATTATGCCGTATCACAGCCAGTTGTTAAGGAAATGTTTGCGCCTTGTGGCGGTGTCCTGCCGCAAGTAAGCCGCCAAAAATTCTGCCGCGCCTTGCCTGCAAAAAACACCCACCGCGAAAATGGGTGTTGACATTCTTGCACTGCAGTGCTATATTAGCCTACAACAAAGGCGACGATGGAGAGAAAAACGGATTTGATTGCCGGGAACCGCTTCGGCGGCACAGAGATTCTGCGGTTGGTGCGAGCAGAACCCCGTAAAAATGCGTATAAATACACTCCTGAGCTGGTTTGCCGAACAAAGTAGGCAGGCACGGGTGCTCCCGTAACAGGGCTAGGGTTGATGGACCCGACAAAGAGTGACGGCCGTTTGGCTGTAACAAGGGTGGTACCGCGGAAGTAACAACTTTCGTCCCTTGGGCGTTTTGCCCGGGACGGAAGTTTTTTTGTTTCGGCAAGGCGCTTCTCCATCAAAAAAACAATGGAGGAATGGCTATGAAAACAAACGCGCAGGTACAGTTCTTTTCCGGGGAGAACATCCCCCTGGAGATGCACCGGGTACGCATGGTGCAACGGGTGGACCTTCTTCCCGTGCAGGAACGGCTGGAAAAAATCCAGCAAGCGGGAAGCAACACCTTTTTGCTTCGCAACCGGGACGTTTACCTGGACATGCTGACGGACAGCGGGGTAAACGCCATGAGCGAGGCACAGTATGCGGCGATGCTGCAGGCCGACGACAGCTACGCCGGCTCCGAGACATTCTACCGCGCAAAGGACGCCCTGCAGGCGTTTTTTGGAACCGAGTATTTTCTGCCCGCACACCAGGGCCGGGCCTGTGAAAACATTTTGGCGAATACCTTTGTGCGCCCGGGCAGCACCGCTGTTATGAACTACCACTTTACCACCACAAAGGCACACATTACACGCCTGGGCGGCAATGTGGCAGAGGTGGTTGGCGATGTTGGGCTAAACCCGCAATCCCGCGCCCCATTCAAGGGGAATTTCGACCTTGACAAGCTTGCCGCTGTTGTGGAGAAAGCGGGCGCAGAGAACATCTCCTTTGTGCGCATCGAGGCCGGAACAAACCTGATTGGCGGGCAGCCGGTCTCGCTGGAGAACATGCGCGCGGTGGCCGCTTTCTGTAAAAAGCACGGGCTGCTGCTGGTGTTGGACGCAAGCCTGCTGGCGGACAATTTGTACTTTATCCGCACCCGGGAAGAAAGCTGCCACGAACGGCCCCTTGGCGACATCGTGCGCGAGATCGCCTCGCTGATGGACATCATCTATTTTTCCGCCCGCAAGCTGGGCTGCGCCCGCGGCGGCGGCATTGTAACAAACCGCGAAGACCTGTTCAAACAGATGCAGGAGCTGGTGCCGCTATACGAGGGCTTTTTAACCTATGGCGGGATGTCCGTCCGGGAGATGGAGGCCATGGCTGTTGGCATCCGTGAAACGTTGGATTTTCACCTCATCAGCCAAACCCCGCTGTTTGTGGAAGAGTTGAGCAAAGAATTGACAAAGGCCGGCGTGCCTGTGGTAACACCGGCCGGGGGCCTTGGCTGCCACATCGACGCCAGCCGCTTTGCCGGGCACCTGCCACAAGAGCAATACCCCGCCGCGGCGCTTACGGCGGCAATCTACATTGCCGGTGGCATTCGCGGTATGGAGCGCGGCACGATGTCCGAGCAGCGAAACGAAGACGGCACCGAGCATCTTTCCGACATGGAGCTGGTTCGTCTTGCCATTCCCAAGCGTGTGTTCACGCTCTCGCAAATCAAGTTTGTGGCCGACCGCATTGCCTGGCTCCATCAAAACCGCCACCTGATTGGCGGCATGGCGTTTGACGAAGAACCCGCGACCCTTCGGTTTTTCCTCGGGCGCTTGCGGCCCATCGGCGATTGGCAGGAAAAACTGGCAGAGCAATTCTTACAGGATATGCCCTCGGGGCTATAGGTTGCCACCTGTGCGCATCTTCACCGCCCCTGTTATTGCTGGCGGCTTGCATCAAAAAGACCTGCGCCACCGTGCGCATCAATCGTTTCCAAAAAGAACGATGCCCTTTTCCATTTTATTTGCTATACTGTAGTTATTCCTATTATTTAAAAACAAGGAGGCAATGGTATGGCACTGGATTTGGGCGGATGGTGCACTGTTTTGGACTGCGGCAATATAGACGAATTGTCTGCGTTTTATGAAAAACTGCTGGGCTGGACGCGCTTTGGCGGCGAAGAATTTACGGTGGTGGCGAATACTGAAACGAAGGGCTTCCCCACCTGGATTACCTTCCAGCAGGTGGACGACTATGTGCCGCCCGTTTGGCCTGCAACGCCAAACGCGCAGCAGCAAATGGCACATTTGGACTTCCATGTGCAAAACGTGGAGGAAGGGGTACAATATGCCCTTTCGTGCGGGGCCACCTTGTCGGATATCCAGCTGGAGGACGAGTGGCGCGTGATGCTGGACCCCGCCGGGCACCCGTTCTGCATTTTGCCGCTGCCCGGCTGGATGAACGAGCTGTAACACCGCAACGCCGCCGGCCGTTGGGCTGGCGGAGGCCCGGCAAAAAATGCCTGGCCAACGTTAAAATCCTCTTGACAATCCCCCTCTTCCATCGTAAAATGGTTTTGCGCCATTTGGTTTTGCGCAATCTTTTATAAATGGGTGGTACACTGCCACAATAAAGGCGCACGCCCTTATACCGGCAGCAAAACGCACAGCGGGAGGTTAACAATGAACAGAGTGGTTTATTTCTCACGGGGCGGCAACACAAAAAAGCTGGCAGAGGCCATCGCGAAGGGGGCCGGCGCCGAAGCCCTTTCTGCAGAGCAAGCGGGTGACGTGGCCGGCACAGATACCCTTTTTGTGGGCGCGTCCATCTACGCCGGCAGCATAGACGCCAAGCTGCGGCACTTTTTAGAGGGCCTTGACGCGCAACAGGTAAAGCGCGTGGTAGTGTTCGGTACCTCGGCGGGGAAAAACACCGCCCTGGCCGAGATAAAGGCCATTCTGCAGCCTGGCGGCATCCCCGTAGCGGATGCCGAGTTCCATTGCAAGGGCGCCTTTTTGGTGGCCCACCGCGGCCACCCCGACGCAGACGATTTGGCCCGCGCCGAGGCCTTTGCAAAACAGATGAGCGGGGACGCGGTGTGAGCGAGCCACTATTGAAGCTGGAAAACCAGCTTTGTTTCCCGCTGTATGCCGCCGCAAAAGAGGTGGTGGCCCGCTACAAGCCTTTTCTGGACGCGATTGGCCTGACCTACACCCAGTACATCACCATGCTGGTGCTGTGGGAGCATAAGACCGTGAGCGCAAAAGAGCTGGGCGCGCGTTTGTACCTGGACTCCGGCACCCTTACCCCCCTTTTGAAACGGCTGGAGGGCAAGGGCCTTGTGCTCCGCCGCCGGCCTGCCCGCGACGAACGCCTGCTGGAAGTCAGCATCACCGCCAAAGGCCAGCGCCTGCAGGAAAAGGCGGCCCAGGTGCCCTTGAAGATGCAGGCGTGCATCTCGCTTGGCCACGAGGACACCCTTTTGCTGTACACGCTTTTGTATAAGCTGCTGCACGGCCTGGAGGAAGCCGACTGCACCGCGTAGCGGCGCTGCCTTTGCGCCGCTGTGTGCTGCACCATTTTGTACCGCTTCGCCCAAAAAGCGCTTCCTGTTTGGCCGTTTTCTTCTGAAGCATACAAAAACGCCCCGCCCTGGCTTTCAGGGCGGGGTTTGCTGTTGTGTTTCATCTGCCTGCGGGCAAGTGCGGCGCGGCAGGCAGGCGGCAGGCGTGCCATGCACCGCCCACTGCGCCTTATTCGCAGTGCAGGTAGTGCCGCAGCTTTTCCATCACATCGTCAAAGTCCAGCGGTTTGCCCACATGGGCGTCCATGCCCACGGCCAGGCATTTTTCAATGTCCTCGCGGAACACATTGGCCGTCATGGCCACAATGGGCACCTTGGCGGGCCAGGCGCCGGGCAGCTTGCGAATTTTCTGCGTGGCCTCGTAGCCGTCCATCTCCGGCATGTGGATATCCATGAATATCATCTCATAGCGCTCGGGGTCTGCGCTGAACATCTCCAGGGCCTCGCGGCCGGTCTCGGCGCAATCTATTATCAGGCCCGTGGGCTCCAGCAGTGCCAGCACAATCTCCCGGTTAATCTCCACATCCTCGGCCAGCAAAATGCGCCGGCCCGCAAAGCACCCTGCCACATCGTCCTGGCCCTCGGGCGCCGCCGTGGCACTGCCCACGCATTCACTAATGCAATCGGCCACGCCAGAGGCGAAGATGGGCTTCGGCAAAAACTTGTCCACCCCGGCCGCGCGTGCCTCTTCCTCTATGCGGCTCCACTCCGCGGCAGAGATCATCACCACCACCGACTGCGCGCGCAGCCCCTTGATGTGGCGGGTAAGCTCTATGCCGTTCATGCCGGGCATCTTCCAGTCCACAAAATATACGTCGAAGGGCCCTTCCTTCTCTATCAGAGCGCTGGCTTCCTCGCCGCTTTGGGCCACGCGCAGCTGCCCCACGCCCAGGCGGGCGGCAATATCACGGAAGTACTCCAGCTGCTCGGGCGCGTCGTCTACCACCAGCACGCGCAGGCGGGCCCAGTCCACCGCCGGGCCGCGCGTTAGCGCCGCCGGCACGGTACCCGCCTGCATCTGCACGCAAAAGCTGAACGCCGCGCCCTGCCCCGGGGCAGACTTTACCCAGATCTCGCCCCCCATGGCCTCTACGATGCGCTTGGAGATGGCAAGGCCCAGCCCTGTGCCGCCATACTTGCGGGCGGTGCTGTTGTCTGCCTGCACAAAGGCCTCAAACAGGTGGGCCTGCTTTTCTTCGCTGATGCCTATGCCGCTGTCGCTCACGGTTACCTGCAGGGAGCAGTCGTCCCCGCTGCGCGCCGTAAGGGCCGCCTCCAGCCGTACGGTGCCGCCTTCGGGGGTAAACTTCACCGCGTTGGAAAGCAGGTTTGTAATCACCTGGGCAATGCGCTGGTCGTCCCCCACCAGCATCTGGGGAATCTTTTCGTCCACATGCACGACGAACTGCTGCTCTTTTTCGTCCACACGGAAGTTGATGACGTTCACCACATGCTGCAGCATCTGCTCAAAGTCGAACGTCTCCTGGGCCAGCTCAAACCTGTCCGCCTCTATTTTGGACATGTCCAAAATGTCGTTGATGACGCCCAGCAGGTGGGTGGATGCCTCGTCTATCTTGTCCAGGCAATAGTCTTTGCGGGCGGGGTCCTCGGCGTTTTTGCCAATGGTGGTCATGCCGATGATGGCGTTCATCGGCGTGCGCATCTCGTGGCTCATGTTGGACAGGAAGTTCGATTTGGCGCGGTTGGCGCTCTCGGCGGCTTCCTTTGCCTGGGTAAGCACCGTGGTGTCGCTCATCACCAGCAGCACGCAAAAGCCGTCGTCGCCCTCCGCAGTCTCCACACTGGTGCGGCGCAGGGTAAGGGTGTAGTTGTGCATCTCCTCTTCGCCGTCGGCCATGGCAATGTCCAGGCGGCAAATCTCGCCCGCGGGCGTGTTTTTAGCAAACAGCGCATCCACCCCGGCGACATGGTGGCCGCCGTCCTCGGCACGCACCATGGCCGCCAGCACCCCGGCATCCTGCGGCGCAAGGCCGTGCCGCCGCAGTGCATCGCCCATGGCCGTGTTGTGGTAAATCATCCGGCGCGTATCGTCGAACAGGGCCAGCGCGCCGGTGATGGTGTCCAGATGGCGGCAAAATACGTCCAGCGTGGCATTGGTGCCGTCTATAATGCGGTGGTAGTCCCCCTCGAAGGCCGCGGCGTTGGCCCGCTGGGTAAGGTGGCCCGCGCGCACGGTTTGGTTCACGCTGCCAATCTCGCCAATCACGTCCTGCACCGTGGCAGACATTGTGGTGAACGCCGTGGCCAGCTGGCCAATCTCGTCTTCCCTGCCCACAAGCGCGGCGGGCAGTTCCTGTTCAAAATTTCCGCGGGCCAAATCTCCCGCGCTGTGGGTGATGGTCTTCAGGGGGCTTGTGAGGCTGCGCTTCATCAAAATGCGGAATATTACCACAAACAACAGCAGCAACAGCACCGTGGCCAAAATGCTGGTGAACACCGCCTGCCGGCGCAACCCGCTGAACGAGGAGCCCGGCACCCGGATGCCCAGCGACCAGCGCGTGCCCCGAATGGGCGCATAGCTGATGTACATGGCCCCTTCGTCGGTGGTTACGTTCACCGCGCCGGTTTGGCCCTGCTGCATACGCAAAATCAGCTCCTCCACCGGCTGGGAGGTGCCCCAAATGTCGACCAGGGTGCCCTGGCCGTACACCATGCCCAGGTCCTTGTGGGCAATGATGCTGCCGTCCTCGTCTATGATGAAGGCCGTGCCGCCGTCGCCTATGTTTATATTGTTCAGCACATCGCCCAAAACGTCGTATTTGTAGCTGCCAATCAGATACTCGCGCACCTTGCCCGTAGCCTGGCTGGCAATGGGCACCCCCATGGCAATCTCCAGGCCCTCTTGCCCTACAGAGATATCCTCGATGGAGAGGTTTTCGGTCTCGCGCAGCATAAAAAACAAATCCCGCCCGGCAATGCTGCGCGGGCAGCCTTCGTCGCCCGTAAGCAGGGACCCCGTGGTGCTGTACAGGCCCAGCCACACAAACTCAATGCCGGCGGAGTAGCCGTCCAGCTGGGCCTGCTGGTCCTCCAGCGTGGCGGCGTCTGTAGTGAAAGCGCTGTCTTCGCGCATCAGCAAAAAGCGGTCTGCCATGGTGTGCAGGTTGGCCTCCACACCCTTGGCGGCCATTTGGGCGGTGGGCTGCAAAATGTTCAGCGCCACCGAGTGCGTGAGCTGGGAGAGGAAAAATGTCATGACCAAAACAAGCCCCGCCGCCAGGCTTACAACCCCCAGGCAGGTGGCAAAAATAATGCGGTTGGAGATGCTTTTTTCGCGCTTTCTCCGTTGTTTTTTCATGCGGCCTGGGCCCCCGTCAAGTCCACAAACACCACGTTGGCATCGCCATTGCGGGCCTGGGCCATGGCGGCCTTGGCCAACAGGCGGAACGACGTGTGCGAGTGGGTGGCCCCCGCAATCACATGCACCCTGTCAGGGTTTTGGCGGTTCAACAGCGCCTCAGAATATCCGCGCGTGTATTCGTTGGGGTAGGTGCCGTCGGCCTCGTTCATCACACGCATGTACTCCATATCCCAGGACTTTATGAATCCGCTGGCGTTCTTGGCGTTATAGTCCACCGTTACAATGGTGTTGTCCTTCACATAAATGGTGATGTATTCCTTCCAGCCATACTCGTCAAAGTCGGCGGCCTCGGCGGTGTAAAACCCGTCCTGCATCGCGTTTGTGTTGCCCGCACAGGCGCACAAAAGCAGCACCGGCAGCAAAGCTGCCAGCACCGCCGCCACAAGGCGCCTTGCCGGTTTCGCCTGCAAATCAGAAGTCATAATCATCCACGTTGCTGATGGTGTATTCCGAACGGCTGGGCAACAGTATTACACCGGAGTTTTCCGCCGTGTAGGCCCCGGCGTCCAGCACGGTGTTGGGCATCACCGTTACAATGCCAATGTCGGGCACGTCTACCTTGTCCCCCACTTTCAGCATGTTGCCCTGGGCCAGGTAGTAGGCCAAATAGCAGCCCAACGCACCCTGCACCTGGCAGTCCCACAGGCCCCAGCGCTCCACAATGCCCTCTTTACAATATGTGCGCATGGCGTTGGGGCTGGCAAAGCCCGTAATGGTCACGTCCTCGGCCGTAAGGCCCAGTTCCTTTGCGGCCTGGGCCTGCCCCGGCAGAGAGGTGGAGTCGTTACAGATGATGAGGTCGATGTCCGTGTGCTGCTCCAAAATCTCCGTACCCACAGAGAGAGCGAGGGCCGGGTCTTGCTGGCTGTAATAGTTCTGGGGCGCCACATTCACCCAGTTGGGGTAGGTGGCCTGGATATATGCCTCGCCCGCGCGGTTCCAGGAGTTTTGGTCCGCCACAATCTCCTGCGAATAGTGCCACACATAGCGTATCTTGTCCTCGCCGGGGTTTTTGCCCCGGGCGGCCAGGCTTTTGGCGCCCATCTCCACCAGCATGGTGCCCAGCTGCTCCGGTGTACCCTGAGAGACCATCAGCATCCGCGCGTCGCCCGAAACGTCGGAGTCCCACGTCACCACTTTGATGCCGGCATCCATGGCGCGCTTCATCACGGCGTCCAGGGCCGTGGCATCCAGCGCAGAGATACAAATGGCGTCGGCCTTGTCCTCTATGGCCTGCTCCACAATGGCAATCTGGTCCTCTATCGAGGCCTGGGGGCTGCCCTGGTAGTCCACCACAAAGCCCTGCTGCGCGGCAAAGGCCTGGGCGCCGTTGTTCGCCGCCTCAAAAAAGGCGTTGCCCGTAAGCTTGGGCACAAACACCACGCGGGTCTCGCCGGCAGGCTGGCCGCCATCGCCCCCGCCGCAACCGGCCAGCATGCCCACCACAAGGCAAACCAGCAGCGTCCAACTTGCTATCCTCTTCATGCTTCGCTCCCTCTTCCGTTTGCAGGCCCGGGCGCCGCAAAGGCGCGCACACCGGCCGGCAAAAAGCGCCGGTCAAAAACTGATGAAAAAACTCATAGCGTTATTATACCATATTTTCAACGTTAGCAAAACAGTATTTCTTGCACCGTTGCACGCCGGCCGCGGTTTGGCCTTTTTGGCCGCGGCGCCCCTGCTT
>JAJDGD010000002.1 GCA_030265505.1 Ruminococcaceae bacterium OttesenSCG-928-O06
CGCCGCGTGCAGTTTCTCTGCCACGGTGGCGCTGTAGGGCGGCACAAAGTGCTGCAACATGACGAGCATCAGCGTGGCGAAAGTGGATGTGATTATCGCCGGCATTGCAGCCGAGAGCGAAGAACAAGCCTGAGCGGCACGACAGAGGTGAGGATGAACAGACGCGAAGCGCGGGAAAACGCCTTTATTACGCTGTTTGCGGCGCAGTTTGGCGGCGACGTGCAAGAGGCCCTGGAAGCCGGCCGCGAGGTGGGCGACTATGCGGTGGACGAGTTTGGAGAGGGTTTGTTGGCCCTGTACCAGGCCAACGCCCCCCAGGTGGACAGTGTGATAGAAGCGCGGCTGAAAGGCTGGAAAATGCAGCGACTACAGAAGGTAAGCGCCGCTATTTTGCGCATATCTGTGGCAGAAATGCTGTATGGAACGGAAGATTTGGACAGTGTGATTATTAACGAAGCGGTGGAAATAACCAAAAAGTACGGCGGGGAAGACGAATACCAATTTGTGAACGGCGTGTTGGGCAGCGTTTCCCGCGAGGAGCCGAAGGCGGCGGGCGGGGCGGCACCAAAGCCTAATGCACCCGCCGGCACAGAAGAGGGTTAACATGCTGGCTTTGGGCGTAGACACTAGCAATTACGCAACCTCTCTGGCCGTGGTAGACACCACGAAAAGAGAGGTTGTTTGCTCTTTGAAAGAGTTTTTGCCCGTAAAAGAGGGCGAGCTTGGACTGCGTCAAAACGACGCGATATTTCATCACACCATCGCGATTCCGGCACTTTTCAAAGAAGTGGAAAGCAATTTGCCTTTACATGGGGTCAACTGCGTTGCAGCGTCGAACAGGCCGCGGCCGGTAGAGGGCTCTTATATGCCGTGTTTTCTGGCCGGGGTTAGCGCTGCGGCGGCCTTTGCGGCGGGGCGTGGCCTTACGCTGCACACCACCAGCCACCAACAGGGGCACCTGGCGGCGGCGCTGTTTGGCGCCGGCTTGCCCAATACGGAAACTTTCCTGTTTTTCCATGTCTCTGGTGGCACCACAGAGCTATTGCTTGTGAAAGGCTATGAAATTGTGGGAAAACTTGGTGGCTCCACCGACCTGCACGCCGGTCAGGCGGTGGACCGCCTGGGGGTACGCCTGGGCTTGCCTTTCCCGGCGGGCGAGGCGCTTTCGCTGCTGGCGGCGAGCTGTACAGAGGAAGTGGCCCCGAAAATTAGCGTAAAAGGGATAGATTGTAGTTTTTCCGGCCTAGAAAACAAGTGCGAACAACTGTTGCAGCAGGGCCACAGCGCCGCCTATGTGGCAAAATACTGCCTTGTGGCCGTGGCAGACACCGTTGCCGCTATGGCGCTGGAGGCCCGGCGCCAGCACCCGGGTGTGCCTGTGCTGCTGGCCGGGGGTGTAATGGCAAGCGACGTGGTGCGCCCAAGGCTTGCCGCCAGGCTGGGCAAGGTGCATTTTGCGCCGCCACAGCTTTCTGCAGACAATGCGGTGGGGGTGGCGCTGGTGGGCGCAAAGGAGGAAAGCCATGGCTGAAATCATCGGTGTCTCGGCGCTGAACACCTATGTGCGCTCCTTGCTGGAGGGAAACGAGGCGCTGCAGGATATTGCAATAAAGGGTGAGATCAGCAATTTCAACCGGAATTATAAGTCAGGCCATTGTTATTTCAGCATCAAGGATGCGAAGGCCAGTGTGCGGGTGGTGATGTTCCGCACGGCGGCAGAACGCCTTGCCTTCCGCCCGGAGAACGGCATGGCGGTGGTGGCGCGCGGCCGCGTTACCCTGTATGAGCGGGACGGCACCTACCAAATGAACGCGGAATACCTGTTTCCCGACGGTGTGGGTGCGGCCCAAATGGCGTTTGAACAGCTGCGCGCCCGGCTGGAGGCAGAGGGATTGTTTGACCCGCAGTATAAAAAGCCCTTGCCAAGGATGCCGGGTAAAATTGGGCTGGTTACATCCAAAACCGGCGCTGCGTTGCAAGATATCTTGCAAGTGGCACAGCGGCGCTGCCCGTTGGCGCAGTTTGTGTTGGCGCCGGTGCTGGTGCAGGGAGACAAGGCCCCGGCAGGCATTGTGCGCGCGGTGAAAATACTGGACGAAATGGAAGATGTGGAACTGATCCTCATTGCGCGGGGGGGTGGCTCTGCCGAGGATTTGTGGGTGTTCAACGCCGAGGAGGTGGCCCGGGCGGTATACCTTGCGGCCACGCCGGTGCTTTCCGCCATTGGGCACGAGACGGACTTTACCATTCTGGATTTTGTGGCGGACGCACGCGCGCCCACGCCGTCTGCCGCGGCAGAGATGGCCCTGCCGGACATGAGCCAGGAAATGGCGAAAACCATGCATGCTTTTGTGTATATCGCAAATAATATACAGTTTCGCATAGATTCATGGTATAATGTGTTACAAAGGCACAGGCAAGATTTACAGCGGTACAGCCCGCAGAATAAAGCGCGAAATTATGCGAAATATTTGAAGGAGGCCGGCCGACGAGCCCAGCGTGCTGCCAGGCAAGCGTTGGCGGCAAAACAAGGGCAGCTGCAAACGGCGGCAGCCCTTGCCGCAGGGCTGAACCCTTATGCCGTACTGGCCCGTGGGTATAGTGTTGCCACGGCAGGCGGCAAGCCCCTGCACAGCGTGGCCCAGGTGGCACCCGGGGCGGATGTGAGGCTGGTTTTGCCCGATGGCAAGCTAAAATGTAAGGTGCTGGAGAAAACAGAGGAACGGATGGTACCGTGATATGGCAGAGAGTTTGAAGGAATTTGAGGCCTCTATGCAGGGCCTGGAAGCGATATTGGAAAAAATGGAGGACGAGGCCCTGCCGTTGGAGGAGAGCATTGCCCTGTATGCCAAGGCGGCCGGGCTGATAGAAGTATGCAGCAAAGGGCTGCAACAGGCGCAAGTGCAGGTGCAGGAAATAGACGAAAAGCTGCAGCCCTTTCTTGCGGAGGATGCCGAATGAACTTTGCGCAGCAGCACAAGCTGTACCAGGCCGGGTGTGAGGACAAGCTGGAAGAGGTTGTAGCGCGTTATTTTACCAAGGGCTCGCAGGTGTCCAGCGCGGCGGCCTATGCGCTGCTGGGCGGGGGCAAGCGGGTGCGCGGCGTGATGGTGCAGGCAGTGTGCGATTTGCTTGGTGGCAGTGCTGCGGCCGCCCTTGCCTTTGCGGCCGCCATGGAGATGGTGCATGCATTTTCCCTTGTGCACGATGATTTGCCCTGCATGGACGACGACGACTTTCGCCGGGGCAAGCCTTCCACCCATGTGGCCTTTGGCGAGGCCAACGCCCTGTTGGCGGGCGATATGCTTTTGGCAGAGGCCTTCAGCGTGCTGGCCGATGCGGAATGCAGCGAAGCGCAGCGTATACTGGCTGTAAAGCTGCTGGGGCGTGCCACGGGCGCTGCGGGTATGATCTACGGGCAGGAGCTGGACCTTGCCTATGAGGATGCCGCCGCCAGTGCCGAAGTGTTGCAAACCATACATACTCACAAAACCGGGGCGCTGTTCACCTGTGCGGTGCGGCTGGGGCAATTGGCCGCGGGCAGTGCGCCCGGCAGCGCCGCCGCCCTGGAGGAATACGCGAAAAACGTCGGCCTGGTGTTTCAAATTGTAGACGATATTCTGGACGTCACCTCCACCACAGAAGCCCTGGGCAAGCCCGTGGGCAGCGACGCCGAAAACGCGAAAAACACCTTTGTCACCTTGCATGGCATACCCGGCGCCCGCAAGGAAGTGCAGCGCCTTACCGGGCAGGCAGTGGCCGGCCTGCAGGCAAGCTATGGGGACAAGGCGTGGTTTTTAACCGAATACGCAAACCAGCTGGCCGCCCGGGTGAAATGAGGCACATTGTAATAAGATGAACATGATACAACGCCTGTTTTTTGGCAATTACTTATTGATGCTGCCTGTGCTTGGTTGGGTAATTGCCCAGCTGGCCAAGGCGGTGATCCACCGCATTGTGCACGGCACCTTTAGGGCAGAGCGGCTGTTTGGTTCAGGCGGGATGCCCAGCAGCCATGCCGCCCTGGTGTGCGCCCTGTTTGTAGGGGCGGCAAAAAAATACGGCATGGCGTCGCCTTACTTTGCCATAGCCTTTGTGCTGGCCGCCATTGTGATGTACGACGCCATGGGCGTGCGGCTGGAAACCGGTAAGCAGGCCCGCCTTTTAAACCTGATTATGGACGACTTGGGGGATGAAAAGGAAGAGTGGGACAGCGAGAAACGCCTGAAGGAACTGGTGGGGCACACCCCGCTTCAGGTGTTAAGCGGCGCGCTGCTGGGGGTGCTGCTGGCAATTTTGATTCCCGTATTTTAACGTTCGCAAGAGGAAGATATGGAATACAGGCTGCTTGAAAAAGTGCACAGCCCGCAGGACTTGAAACGCATGGACCTGCGGGAGCTGGAAGTACTGTGCCGGGAAATACGGCACTTTTTGATTGAGAACGTCTCCAAAACCGGGGGGCATTTGTCCTCCAATTTGGGGATGATAGAAGTGACGGTGGCGCTGCACCGCTTTTTGAATACCCCGGTGGACGCCATTGTGTTTGACGTAGGGCACCAAAGCTATACCCACAAGCTGCTTACCGGCCGCAGAGAGGGCTTTGACAAGCTGCGGGCCAAAGGGGGGCTTTCCGGCTTTCCCAGCCCGCAAGAGAGTGCGCACGATGCTTTCATTACGGGGCACGGCAGCACATCGCTTTCTGTGGCGGTGGGCCTGGCCCGGGCCCGAAAAATGCAAAACCAGCCCGGGCTGGTGGTGGCTGTGCTGGGCGACGGTGCCTTCACCGGGGGCATGGTATACGAAGGTATGAACAATATTGGCGAGCTGGACAACCTTGTGGTGATTTTGAACGACAACGAGATGTCCATTTCCAAAAATGTGGGCGCGGTGGCGCAATACCTTACGCGGCTGCGCACCAGCCCAACATACTACCGCGCAAAAAAAGATGTGAAGAACGCGCTGGACCATACCCCTGTCATCGGCAGCGGCATAGTGCGGGGCATACAGGGGATGAAGGCCGCCCTGCGCAAAACGCTGTACAGCTCCACCTTTTTTGAGGAGATGGGCCTGCGGTATGTGGGCCCGCTGGACGGGCATGACCTGCCCGCGTTGTGCGAAGTGGTTTCCTCGCTGCCTACGCTGCACAAGCCCTTGTTTTTACATGTGGAAACGCACAAGGGCAAGGGCTTTGTGCCGGCGGAGAAAAACCCCGGGGCCTTCCATGGGGTGTCCTCTTTCAACGCCGCCGAGGTGACCGACCCGGAGATGTCCCCCAGTGATTCTTTTTCCACCGTGTTTGGCCAGAAGCTGGCAAAGCTGGCCGCGGGGGATGAACGCATTTGTGCCATCACGGCGGCCATGAAGTACGGCACCGGCCTGCAGTATATGAAAAAGCAGCACTTGGCACGTTTTTTTGATGTAGGTATGGCAGAGGAACACGCCGTTACTTTTGCGGCTGCCCTGGCGGCGGGGGGCATGCGGCCTGTAGTGGCCATTTACTCCACTTTTTTACAGCGCGCGTATGACCAAATTATCCACGATGTGATGTTGGGCGGGCAGGACGTACTGTTCGCCATTGACCGCGCGGGCCTTGTGCCGGGCGATGGCGAGACCCACCAGGGCATTTACGATGCGGCGTTTTTGAGCCAGCAGCCGGATCTTCCGGTGTTTTCCCCCAGCAACTATACCGAGCTGGACTATTGGCTGGAGAAGCTGCTGGCAGAGTATCGCGGGCCGCGGGCCATCCGCTACCCGCGCGGCAAAGAGGATGCAGCCCTTGCCGGGCAGCCCTGCACCGGCAACAAGTGGGACCGTGTGGTGGAAACCAAAGGCGCAAAAGTGGCGCTGGTAAGCTATGGCACCGAGATTGCCGAGGCCCGCGCCGCGGCCGTGCTGTTGCAGGGGGAAAAGCTTCCCGCCGACGTATACCAGATGGTGCAGATAAACCCCTTGCCCGAAGGCCTGAGCGAGGCGCTGAAGAGCAGGGGCTATAAACTGGTGCTGTTTGCCGAGGAAGGTGTGGGGCAAGGGGGCATAGGGGAGCATTTGGCCCTGCAGTTGTTGCAGGCAGGCTTTAAGGGCCGGTTTGTACACCGGGCCTTGGTAAGCAACCGGATAGACCACGCCACTTTGCCCCAGTTGCGACAGGACGCCGGGCTAGATGCCCTAAGCCTTGCCGCCGCCGTGCGAAACGAAATGGGGCGCGGCCATGAGGCTTGACCAGTACTTGCTGGAGCAAAACCTTGTACCCAGCCGCGAGCGGGGGCGGGCCCTTATTATGGCCGGGCAGGTGTATGTAAACGACGTCAAGGCGGAAAAAGCCGGCCAGGCGGTGCCGCCGGATGCCCGGGTGGAACTGCGCGGCGCAGACATACCCTATGTAAGCCGGGGCGGGCTGAAGCTGGAAAAGGCGCTACAGGTGTTTGGTGCCTCGCCCGCCGGGTGCATTTGCATGGACGCAGGGGCCTCTACCGGGGGGTTCACCGACTGTATGCTGCAAAACGGCGCCGCCAAGGTGTACGCGGTGGACGTGGGCTACGGCCAGCTTGCCTGGAAGTTGCGCAATGACGCACGGGTGGTTGTGATGGAACGCACCAATATCCGCACGTTGGACCTCGCCGCTATCCCGGAAGCTATCGGCTTTTTTACGGTGGATGTATCCTTTATCTCCCTGAAGCTGGTGCTGCCGGTGCTGGCAGAGCTTACGCCGGCGGGGGCCGAAGGGGTGTGCCTGGTGAAGCCGCAGTTCGAGGCCGGCCGGGACAAAGTGGGAAAAAACGGCGTGATACGGGACGCGAACGTGCACCAGGACGTGTTACAAAAATGTGCCATATATGCAAATGATGCCGGTTTTGACGTACTGAATATTGATTTTTCCCCCATAACTGGCCCCAAGGGCAACATGGAGTTTTTACTGCATGTGCGCCGTGCAAAACAGGGTGAGGCCCCCTTGCCGCTGGAGGACACCTTGGCCCAACAGGTGGTTGCCGCTGCCCACAATACACTGTGAAGGAGAGGCCATGAAGGTTCTTCTCATCCCAAACCTCAATAAGCCCTCTGCGCTGGAGGTGCTGCACAAGGCCGGAGACATCCTTGTGCAAAACGGCGCCTTGCTGCTGATGGAGGCCGCCGACATTCCCCACGCAAAACCCGCGTGGAATGCGACAGCGTGCCCCGCGGGTGAAGGCTTTGCCGCCTGCGACATGGTGCTTACCATTGGGGGAGACGGCACCATGCTGCACGCGGCCCGGCACACCATGCGCACGGGCAAGCCGCTTTTGGGCATCAACACCGGGCGGCTGGGGTTTTTGACGTCTATTGAGAGCAACGAAGTGGAAAAGCTGCACCGCCTTGCCAAGGGCGAGTACCTGATACAGCAACGCAGTGTGCTGTGCGCCACAACACAAGCGCGCAAAGACGTATACTATGCCCTGAACGATGTCGTGCTATGTAAATATGCACCCGAACGCGCCATCTCCCTGCACATCCACTGCGACGACATTTTGGTGAGCCGTTTCCGCGGCGACGGCGTGATTTTTGCCACGCCCACCGGCTCCACTGCCTACTCCATGAGTGCCGGTGGCCCCATTGTGGACGCGGCCCTGGGGGGCATTGTGGTTACGCAGATATGCGCCCACATTGTGCACACGCCGCCGCTGGTGTTTGCCCCTGCGCGTATTTTGCAGGTGCAAAGCTGCGGCACACCGGAGGAAGCAGTATTTTTAAGCTGCGACGGGGCGCAGAATATCGTTTTGGAACACGGGGAGACCGTAACCATTGCCCAGGCGGACAAAACCGTGCCGTTGGTCCAGTTCAACGAGGCAGAACAGCTGATGTCTATCGATACGAAGCTGAAGGGGAGGTAGCATGCCATGAAGAATGCACGACAGGCGAAGATCCTGGAGCTGATTGAGCACAACTCTATCGACAGGCAGGAGGAACTGCTGGCCCGGCTAAGAGAGGTTGGCTACAATGTGACACAAGCCACAGTATCTCGTGACATTAGGGAGTTGCATCTTGTGAAAGCTGCCACGGGGGATGGGCGGTACCGCTATGTTGCGTCTTTCCAGCGCGAGAAGCTGCACCATGCCCCCAGCCGGTTTGAGACAATTTTCCGTGAGGCGGTGGTGAAGATAGACCACGCGGGAAACATTGTACTGGTGAAGTGCTTTACAGGCATGGCCAACGCCGCGTGCGAGCTGTTTGACTCCATGGTATGGAACGAGGTGGTAGGCACCCTTTCCGGCGACGACACGTTTATTGTTATCACCCGGGATGAAGCGTCTGCCACCGCCTTGCACGACCAACTGATGCCCTACACAACCAAACGCCAGGGGTAAAAGGAAACGCCATGCTGTGTGAAATCACCATTGAAAATGTGGCCGTGATAGAGAGGGCCGGGGCGGCGTTCTCGCAGGGGTTTACCGTGCTTACCGGCGAGACCGGGGCCGGCAAGTCCATCCTCATCGACTCCATCAACGCTATTTTAGGCAGCCGCACCAGCCGGGACATTGTGCGGGCCGGGGCATCGCGGGCCGCGGTGTGGGCCAGCTTTACCCATTTGCCGAAGGACATGCTGGCGCGTCTGGCCGACGCCGGGTATGAGATGGAAGACGAACTGCTGCTGCACCGCGAGATTTCTGCAGACGGCAAAAGCACCTGCCGGGTGAACGGTGCGCCGGCCACCGCCGCCATCTTGCGGGATATCTGTGGAGACCTTGTCAACATCCACGGCCAGCACGACAACCAAAGCCTGTTGAACCCCGCCAGGCACATCGATATTTTAGACACCTTTGCGCAAAATTCCCGTCTGCTGGAGGAATATTATACCGCCTACCGGGCCTATAGCGCCCTGCAAAAGGAAATGGACGCCCTGCACATGGACGAAAGCGAGCGTTTGCGCCGGGTAGACCTGCTACGCTTTGAGGTGGAAGAGATAGATGCGGCGCAGCTGCAGCCGGGCGAGGAAGAACAACTGGTGGAGCAACGCAACATTGTGCTGCATGCGCGGCGCATTATGAGCGCGCTGGAGAATGCCTACCTGCTGTTGAGCGGTGGCGACGAGGACGAGGGCGCGGCCACACAGCTTTCCCGCGCGGCAGAGGAGATGGCCGACGCCGCGGGTTACGCCGCAGAGCTTGCCCCGTTTGCCGAGAGCCTGCGGGAGACCTATTACGCCATGGCAGAGCTTGCGTCGGACCTGCAGCACCGCGTGCAGGACTATGCCTTCGAAGGAGGCTCCCTGGAGGAGCTGGAGGGGCGGTTGGATACCATCTACCGGCTGAAAAGTAAGTACGGCGGCAGCACCGAGGCCGTGCTGTCCTATGGCGACAACGCCCGCGGGCAGCTGGAACAGATGGAGGGCAGCACCGAACGCCTGGCAGCCCTGGCCGCACAGCTGCCCGGGGCCCAAAAAGAGATGGAACGCCTTGCCGCCGCGCTTACGAAGGCCCGCAAAGAGGCGTTTGGCCGCTTGAATGCAGAAATTAGCGAGGCCCTGGCCTACCTGAACATGCCGGGCATCACCATGGTGCTGGCGGAAAAAACCGTGCCGTGCGGGCCGCGCGGCGCAGATGAAATGGAGTTCTACATTGCCACCAACCCCGGGGAAACACCAAAGCCTCTGGCCAAAATTGCCTCCGGGGGCGAGCTTGCCCGCATTATGCTGGCGATAAAAAGCGCCCTGGCAGACAGGGACGCCGTGCCCACCGTCATCTACGACGAGATAGACACCGGCATCTCCGGGCTTGCGGCGGGGCGCATCGGGCAGCTTTTGCGCAGCACCGCCAAGGGTAGGCAGGTCATCTGCGTTACCCACACGGCCCAAATCGCCGCTTTTGCCCAGCGCCATTTACTGATAGAAAAAACCGTGCGGGACGGGCGCACCTACACGGAGATACGCGAGCTTGATGACGCCGAGCGTGTGGAGGAACTGGCGCGCATTATCTCGGGCGATGCCATCACCGACATAGCCCGCGCCAACGCGCGCGAAATGCTGCAGCTTGCGGCCGAAAAGCGTTGACATTTTGCGCATCTTTCGCTATAATTGCGGACATACACGAAAGCGATGAGGGGAAACAGTACCCCCGTTTTGCCCGGCAAGAGAGGCCCCGGTTGGTGCAAGGGGAGGCGGGCAGGCGCGGCGAATACATCCCGGAGCAGCAGAGCCGAACCTTTACGAAGTAGGCCATGCCGTTTGGCACGCGTTACTGTGCCCAAGGAACCATGCGTTCCTTACAAGGCCGCTGCCCGCGAGGGCGCGGTGAACAGAGGTGGTACCGCGGACATTCGCCCTCTGCCAAACGGCAGGGGGCGTTTTATATGCCAAAGAAGAAAAATGCTTGAAATCGTGATTTTTTTGTAACCAAACAAGGTGGAAAAGCATAAGGTTTGACACCACCCCTTGGGCGAAATGTGCGCCGAAGCTATAAAGCGGGGGCTGCCTGGCCCCTGAGACAGGATTCTTTTGTTATTGACAACCAACAACCGTTCACATATTGTAACCATGTAAAATGCCCCACCAAGGAGGAAAAACCAATGGCAAACGTATTCGACACATTACAGCAGCGCGGCCTTGTGGCCCAGGCCACCGACGCCGACGCCATCCGCCGGATTTTGGGCAGTGAGGAAGTGACCTTTTACATCGGCATAGACGCCACGGCCGACAGCCTGCATGTGGGCCACTTTTTGCAGCTGGTGGTGATGCGCCACCTGCAACTGGCCGGGCACAAGCCCATTGTGCTTTTGGGTGGCGGCACCACGCTGATTGGCGACCCCACCGGCAAAAGCGACATGCGCCGGATGATGACGCGCGAAGAGATTGACTACAACGCCGAACGCTTCAAGCAGCAGATGCAGAAATTCATCGAGTTTGGCGAGGACAAGGCTATTATTGTGAACAATGCCGACTGGCTGCTGGATTTGAACTATATGGAGTTTTTGCGCGAGGTGGGTGTACACTTCAGCGTGAACAAGATGCTGGCCACAGAGGCCTTCAAGGCGCGGATGGAGCGCGGGCTGTCCTTTATGGAACTGAACTACATGCTGCTGCAAAGCTACGACTTTTTGCATTTGTTCCGCACTTACAACTGCAAGATGCAGTTTGGCGGCAACGACCAATGGGCCAATATCATCAGCGGGGTGGATTTGATACGCCGCAAAGAGGAGAAGGAGGCCTATGGCCTTACCTTTACCCTGCTTACCAACCGCGAGGGTAAAAAGATGGGCAAAACAGAGCAGGGTACCGTGTGGTTGGACCCTGAAAAGATGTCTCCCTATGACTTTTTCCAATACTGGCGCAACATAGACGACGGCGACGTGCAAAACTGCATGCGCCTGCTTACAGATATCCCCCTGGAGGAGATTGCCGCGGTGCAGGAGAACGACGGCGCGTCTATCAACGCGGCGAAGGAGCGCCTGGCCCATGAACTGACGCAGGTGGTGCACAGCCAAGAGGAGGCCGACAATGCCCGCGAGACCGCCCGCGGCCTGTTTGGCAAGGGCGCTGCGGACGAAAACATTCCCACCACAACCTTAAGTGCCGCCCAGGTGCCCGGTGGGCAGATAGCCGTGCTGGACCTGCTTGTGGCCTGTGGGCTTACCGCCAGCAAAGGCGAGGGCCGCCGCCTGGTGGAGCAGGGGGGCCTGCGCCTGGACGACGAGAAGGTGGAGGAGATAGACGCCGTGGTAAACGCCGAGGCCCTGGTGCGCGGGGTGATTCTTCGTAAAGGGAAAAAGGTGTACCACAAGGCCGTGCTGCAGCAGTAGGAGACGGGGGTTGGGTAGGGCAGTGCGCATGTAGTACATCCGGCACCGGCCCTTGCCGGCCCGCATGTATTGTCCTTTCCGAGAAGACCACAGCAATAAAAAGCATCTGCCATACCCGCAGCACATTGCGGTATGGCAGATGCTTTTCTTTTTGTCTTGCCGGCTTTGTGCCGGTGGCCATGGTGCGTGTTGTCGTAACCCGCGCCGGGGCTCTTTCGCTTGGGCGGCCAGCTTACAGTGCAAAGGCATTGCGCAGCAGGGCCGTGGCAACGTCAATGTCCTCCTGGCGCAGCAAGATGGAGATGTCAAGGTCCGAAGTGGTGATAAGGGCCACCTCGATCTCCTCGGCGCCCAAGGCGTTCAGGGCGCGGGCGGCCACGCCCACACTCTCCACCATGTCCTCGCCATACAGGTTCACCTTGGCATAGCCGCCGCTCACCATGGGGTTGGCGTTTTGGCCGGCGCCGCCCAGGGCCTTCAGCGCGGTGTCAAAATCGTTGTAAGAGGCGGTGAAGGAAAAGCGGATACCGCGCCCGTAGGGGGCCGTTTGGCTAATCATATCCACCACTACGCCGGCGTCGGCCAGGCGGTTCAGGGTTTGCGCAAAAAATGCACCGTCTGCGTCGCCATAGCTAATCATCATCAGGTTTTCGTCGATGGTAAGCTTACTTACACCATACATAGCCCTTCCTCCTTACAAAAGCGCGTCAGTCCAGCACCAGATATTCGTCGCTTACATAGGTTTGCAGCAGCTCTTGGATATAAGCCATGTTGAAGTTTGGGTAGCGCGCGCGCACGCCGTGGGAAGTGGCCAGCTCCTCGGTATAATCGCGGAACATATAGGTGTGGATATCGGCATAGCCGCTGCCGTAATGTGTAACGGTGGGGTAGGCCTTCACGTTCTCCACCGTCACCTCGCCGCGGGTACCGTCGGGCTGCGCAATCTGCACCATCTCGAACGCGAAGGTATAGCCCACCAGTTGGTTGGCCTGGGCCTGGGCAGAGAGAAAGTTGCCCAAAGAATAAGCCACCGGGATGCTGCGCCCGGTCTCGGTGCCGGTGATATACTCAATGGGCTGGATGACGTGCGGGTGGGTACCAATGATAGCGGTGGCGCCCCAATCGGCCAAATTGGCGGCCAGGGTACGCTGTTTGTCGGTAACCTGGTGGCTGTTCTCCACCTCCCAGTGGATGCCCACCACAACGGCGTCGGCAAGCTCTGCCGCGCGGCGCACCTGCCGCTCTATCACATCCTCCTCCGAGGTGTAGATGACGAAGGCCTCGGTGTTTTGTGGGGTGGGCAGGCCGTTGGTATGGTCTGTATAAGAGAGGTAGGCAATAGTCATGCCGTTCACTTCATGCATGGCAATGCCGCTGTCGTCCTCACGGCTGGTAAAAAAGCCCGTTGTCACAACATCTTCCGGCATATCGGCCCACACCCGCCGGGTGGATGCCACACCGGCGGCGCCAAGGTCGTACGAGTGGTTGTTGGACAGTGCATATACCCGCCAGCCCGCGTTGTAGGTGGCGTAACCCATCTGGTACGGGGTAGAGAACATGGGGTAGCCCGCCGGGGCGAACTCGTCGTTCAATAGGGTCTCCTGGTTCATCCAGTTCACATCGAACTGCTCGTAGAAGTACTTCACCTGCTCAAAGCAAAAGTCGAAGTTGTAGCCCTCGTCCTCGGCCGCGCGGCGCTGGGCCTGCAAAAAGATGCCGTTGTGCACGAGGTTGTCTCCCACGGCGGAGAACGTTACCCGCAACTCCTCCGGCTGGGGCGGGGGAGGCTCGGAGATGGAGACGTCTGGCAGAGAGGATGCCGGCGGTACAGAAGAAGATGTGCCGGCTGGGTTACCACCGCATGCCGCCAAAGCGAAAAGCAGCAGTAAAGACAATATGGTTGTAAGCAATGCTGTTTTGTTCGGCGAATACTTCATAAATCCTCCATAAAATCGTCCATAGAATATTGCCCCGGCCCTTTGTTGGCAAGGTACAGCGCCGCGGCTATGGCCCCGCTGGCAAATACCTCGCGGGAGTATGCAGTGTGAGACAAAGTAACCACTTCGTCGGGCCCGGCAAACAGCACCTCATGTTCGCCCACGATGCTGCCGCCCCGTACGGCCGAGATGCCGATCTCGTCATCCGCGCGGGCAGCGCGGCGGCTGTGGCGGTCGTACACATAGTGGTAGCGCCCGTTTGCCTGCTGGTTGATGGTATCGGCCAGCATCAGGGCGGTGCCGCTGGGGGCGTCCAGCTTGTGGCGGTGGTGCTTTTCAACAATTTCAATGTCAAACCCGGGCAGGGCGCTTTGCGCCATGCGGGCCAGCTTTGCCAGCAGGTTTACCCCCAGGGACATGTTGGCGCTGAAAAACACCGCCACCGTTTGGGCGGTGTTTTTCAGCAGCTGCAGGGTGTCCTCGTCAAGGCCTGTGGTGCAAACCACACAGGGCAGGCCGTTTGCCCCGCACCAGGCAAGGGCGGCGCGGGTGGCGGCGGGCAAGGAAAAATCAATCAGCACATCGGCGGAAATGCCGCTGCTTCCATAGGCCTCGATGCTGGGAAATACCGGGACGTCTCCACCGGGGGCATCGGCGGTATCAATGCCGGCCACCACTTCGCAGTCTTTGCGGGGGGCAATCATCCCGCACAAAGCCCGGCCCATACGGCCGTTTATGCCATGAAGCACGATTTTTGTCATGATAGGCCCCCTTCCGGTAAAACACCTTGCGCCTTTTGCGGGCCTGGCCTTATGCCGGCAGCAGGCTGAAACGCTTCAAAATAGTGTTCAGATGCTGTTTTTTGTCCTCCGCCATGGGGCCCAGAGGCAGGCGGCAGGGCCCGGCGTCGTAGCCCATCATGTTCAAGGCTTCCTTCACCGGGATGGGGTTTACCTCGCTGAACAGGGCGTTGTTCAGCGGGAGGAGTTGCAGCTGCAGGGCCTTGCTGTCCTGTACGCGGCCCATAAAGTACATGTGGCAGATGTCGTGAATGTCTTGCGGCACCACGTTTGCCAGCACGGAAATGACGCCGATGCCCCCGAGGGAGAGGATGGGGAGGATCTGGTCGTCGTTGCCGGAATAGATGCCCAGTTCATCCCCGCAGGCAGCGGCTACATTTGCGATGTGGGAGATGTCTCCGCTGGCCTCTTTGGTGGCCAGAATGAGGGGATGAGCGGCCAGCTCCTTGTAAGTATCCACCGCAATGGTCATGCCTGTGCGCGAGGGCACGTTGTACACAATCATCGGCAGGCCCACGGCGTCGGCAATGGTGAGGAAATGCCGCACCAGGCCGCTTTGGCTGGTTTTATTATAGTAAGGCGTCACATGCAACAGGCCGTCGGCCCCGCGGATGGAGGCCTCCCGCGAGAGGGCCAGGCCGTGGCGGGTGTCGTTAGAGCCGGTGCCCGCAATAACAGGCACACGCTTGTTCACGGTGGTGACGCAATGCTCGATGACATCCAAATGCTCTTCATCGTCCAGCGTAGAGGCCTCGCCCGTGGTGCCGGTGACAATGATAGCATCGGTGCTGTTTTGCAGTTGGAACTCAAGCATCCGGGTAAGGGCGTCGTAGTTCACGGCGCCGTCTGGGTGCATGGGCGTTACTATGGCCACGCCCGAGCCGGTAAACAGTTGCTTTTTCATGGTTTTTCCACCTTTTGGCTGAAAACGAGGTTACAGCATATCATGCTCTATCATAGTTTTTGCAATTTGTACGGCGTTGGTGGCGGCGCCTTTACGCACATTGTCTGCCACGCACCACAGGTTTATACCGTTTTCCACGCTTTCGTCGCGCCGCACGCGGCCCACAAACACCTCGTTTTTGCCCTCGCAGGCAAGGGGCATGGGGTACTGGTTGTGTTCGGGGTCATCCACCAGCACCAAACTTTCATGGAAGCCCGCCAGCAGGTTTTTCACATCGGTTATCTCGAAGGCACTTTTCGTCTCGATGTTGATGGATTCACTGTGGCCCACCAGCACCGGCACGCGCACCGTGGTGGCCGTAATGCGCAAATGTGGCAGGGAAAGAATTTTGCGGGTCTCATCCACCATCTTCATCTCTTCTTTTGTGTAGCCATTCTCGCAAAAAACGTCTATGTGGGGGATGCAGTTGCCAAAAATGGGGTGGGGGAACTTCTCGGGCGTAAAATCCTTGCCCTCGGCAAAGGCCTTGGCGCCGTTCACAAGGTCGTTATACCCGGCCAGGCCCGCGCCGCTCACACTTTGATAGGTGGAGTAGACCACCCGCTCCAGGCCATAGGCTTGGTCGATGGCTTTTAATGGCAGCATGGCCTGGATGGTGGAGCAGTTGGGGTTGGCAATGATGTTTTTGTGCTGCTTCAGCGCCTCGGGGTTCACCTCGGGCACCACAAGAGGTACGGTGGCATCCATACGCCACTGGGAGCTGTTGTCCACCACCACGCAGCCCTTGGCCGCCGCGATGGGCGCGAAGGCCTTGGAAGTAGCCCCGCCTGCCGAGAAGAGGGCGATGTCAAAGCCGGAGTCGAAGCTTTGCTCAGTGAGCTCCTGTATGGTATATTCTTTGCCCATAAAGGGCACGGTGGTGCCGGCGCTTCTGGCCGATGCAAACAGCACATACTCGCTTACAGGCAGTTTGTATTCCTCCAGTACCCGCAAAAACGTGCGCCCAACCATGCCGGTGGCACCCACCACCGCAACGCGAACCTCTTTCATTTCCTGCATCCTCGCTTCCTGTTGTTTTGTGGGGCAACCCCAAAGCGCGTGCCCGGTTTTTGCCCTGAAAACAAAAAACCCGGCTTGAAAACCGGCAGGCCATGCAATATACTATACGTTGCACGTTGATGGAACAGCACTCCGCGCGATTTGCGCGACAGTTCCGGCCCTGTTCGGGAGCGGAACCAGGAAAGGGCCTGCCAACCCCAGCCTTCGGCGGTGTTGCCTTTCTTGCATACGCTATAGGCCGGGCAGGCCAGCGCCACAATACTCATCAAAACCGCGCCTCTGTTCTCCATCATTTCCCCAAATATAGCATTCGCCGGCGGTGCTTGTCAAGGCGCAGGCCGCCAGGGAAAGGCCTTTCATGCGAAAAAGCGATTTTGATTTTGCCCTGCCCCCCGAATTGATTGCCCAAACCCCGGCAAGCCCGCGGGATTCCTCGCGTCTGCTTTGTATGGACAAGGCCACGGGAAGCCTGCAGCACCGCACATTTTGGGACTTGCCGGCCCTGCTGCGCAAAGGAGATTTGCTGGTGCTGAACGACAGCCGGGTGATAGCCGCCCGGCTGATTGGCGAAAAGCAGGGCAGCGGTGGCGTGTGCGAGCTTCTTTTGCTGCGCCAGGTGAAAGGAGACGTGTGGGAGTGCCTGGCAAAGCCTGGTAAGCGCCTGCGGCCCGGTGCGGCCCTGCGCTTTGGCGACGGTACGCTTACCGCTGAAGTGCTGGAAACCTTGCCAAACGGCGGCAAGCATGTGCGTTTTTGCTACGACACCCAAACCCTGTATGAAAAGCTGGATGCCTTTGGCGAGATGCCCCTGCCACCCTATATAAAAACGAAGCTGGCAAACAAGGGCGACTATCAGACCGTGTACGCAAAGCATCCGGGCAGTGCGGCAGCCCCCACGGCAGGCCTGCACTTTACCCCCGACCTGATGGAAAAGCTGCAGCACGCGGGCATAGGTTTTGCACACCTGACGCTGCATGTGGGGCTGGGTACCTTTCGCCCGGTGCAGGAGGAACGGATAGAAGACCACACCATGCACAGCGAGTGGTATTCCCTGGAAGAAGACGCGGCACAGGCCATAAACCATACCCAAAAGGCCGGCGGGCGAGTGATTTGTGTGGGCACCACCAGCTGCCGCACGCTGGAGACCGTGGCGCGGAACAACAATGGCAACATAGTGCCCGGCAGCGGAGAGACAGACATTTTCTTGTACCCGGGCAGTATGTTTTTGGCAACAGACGGCCTGCTTACAAACTTCCACTTGCCCGAAAGCACACTGATCATGCTGGTTTCGGCCTTTTGCGGGCGAGAGAATACCCTGAACGCATACCGGGTGGCGGTGGAAGAGCGGTATCGCTTTTTCAGCTTTGGGGACGCAATGCTGATCCTGTGACAGCAGGAAAAGTCATCAGAGCGCAGGGCTGCAGGAAGACAAAGACAGAGAACTCTGAGAACGTCAAAGGTATGACATTTGGCCCATACACATGGAACCAGGATGTTCGAGGGCTTTGCATGAAAGATAATTTCGAGATTTAGACAGCAATTTGACAAACCAAACAATTATGCGATATTCGCATAATATAAACTTGTTTTATGATATTTATATGCCAAAATCGCAATATTATGATTCGACCTTTGCACCACGGACACTACAGAGGAATGGACGAGGGATGTATACACTGCTAAAAAACGAAGGGACAGCGCGCCGCGGCCGGTTTGAAACCGTACACGGTAGCTTTGAGACACCCGCCTTTATGAATGTGGCCACTGTGGCGGCCATAAAGGGGGGCTTGTCTGCATTGGACCTTGCGGACATTGGCTGCCAGGTGATGCTGTGCAACACCTATCACCTGCACCTGCGCCCCGGCGACGATGTGGTGGCCGAAATGGGTGGGCTTGGCACATTTACCGGATGGAGTGGGCCGATTTTGGCGGACTCAGGTGGGTTTCAGGTCTTCAGCCTGGCGAATATACGCAAAGTAAAGGAAGAGGGCGTGGCGTTTCAGTCCCATATCGACGGACGGCACATCTTTATGGGGCCCGAGGAGAGCATGCGCATCCAGGCGAATTTGGGCTCAACCATCGCCATGGCCTTCGACGAGTGTGTAGAGAACCCTGCAGAGAAAAGCTATGCCCGGCAAAGCGCCGACAGAACCGTGCGCTGGCTCATCCGCTGCCAAAATGAATTGCAACGCATCAAGGACGAAGGTGCGGCTATAAATCCGGGGCAGCTGCTGTTTGGGATCAACCAAGGTAGCAGTTATGACGATATACGCGCTGAAAATATGAAACAAATTGCCGAATTGGTACTGGATGGTTATGCGATTGGCGGGCTGGCTGTGGGGGAGACTGCACCGGAAATGTACCATGTAATCTCTGTGGTAGAGGAGCACATGCCCAAAGACAAAATTCGCTACCTGATGGGCGTGGGCACCCCCGGGAACATTTTGGAGGGGGTTCTACGCGGAGTAGACCTGTTCGACTGCGTGATGCCCAGCCGCAACGCCCGGCATGGCCACCTGTTCACATGGCAGGGCGTCATCAACATCAACAACGCACAGTATACTCGCGACGCGCGCCCTATCGATGAAGCATGTGATTGCCCGGTGTGTCGCAATTTTTCCAGGGCGTATCTGCGCCACTTACTGCGCGCCCAAGAGGCGCTGGGCAAGCGGCTGGCCGTGATGCACAACCTATACTTTTACAACAAACTGATGGAGCGTATTCGCCAGGCGCTGGATGCAGGCACATATAAAAATTTTTACAACCAGTATTTTGAGGTTTTGGATACCCGAATATAAGTTTTCCCGTGCGGGCATAAAAACATCTTGCATATTGGGCGCGGATTGGATATAATCATATGGTGCACATATATAAGGGAGGGGACCCAATGTACTTTGCTCTGCTAAGCACCGATTCAGCCTCCACAGGCAATACTTTCATGATTGTGACTTTGCTATTGATGGGCGTGTTGTTGTACTTTTTCATGATTCGCCCCAACAGCAAGCGCGAGAAAAAGGCGAAAGACCTGCGCAACTCCATCGAAGTGGGGGACGAGGTGACCACCATTGGCGGCATTGTGGGCCGTGTGGTGAGCATTAAGGAAGACACATTCGTGCTGGAAACTTCGGGAGACCGTTCCAGAATGCGCTTCAAACGCTGGGCCATACAGGATGTGGGCAAGCTGAGCCTGGAAAGCCCCACCGAGATAGAAACACCCAGAGAGCCGGAAAAGAAGGGCTTCCTTGCGGGCCTTTTTGGCGGCGGCAACAAGAAAAGCGAGAGCTAGGCTTGCATCAATTTGTTTTGGGAGGAATCACCATGGAACATGTGAAAACCATTCAGGCGAAGAACCAAAAGCAACTGGCCTGCAAAGGCGGCTGCGGCGAATGCCAGACCTCTTGCCAAAGTGCGTGTAAGACATCCTGCACCGTGGCAAACCAGAAGTGTGAAAACCTGGAGAACAAGTAATTTGTTTTCTTTGTGCTGAATTTGCAAGAGGCGGAACATACCGCCTCTTGTTTTATGTTGATTTGACCATTGGAGGAAAGGCCCATGTTGCATATGTTCAAGCGGGCGGGGATGAACCTTGTTTTGGATGTGGGAAGTGGAGCCATCCATGTGCTGGATGCACCGGCCTTTGCGTTGCTTGAGGTTGTGGATGAGGCTGCGATGCGTAACGGCCAGATGGGAGAGCTTCCAAAAGAGTTACAGAAAACATATGGCCAGCCTGCGCTTGAGGATGCTTTTGGAGAACTGTGTGCCCTTGTACACGAGGGCTTGCTATACGGTGACGACGACTACCGGGAATTTGCATGCGCCCTGGGCCCCGCCCCGGTGAAGGCCATGTGCCTGCACATGGCGCACGACTGCAACCTGCGGTGCAAATACTGCTTTGCCTCCACCGGCGGGTTTGGGGGAAAGCGCGCGCTGATGCCTTTCTCCGTGGCAAAGCAGGCGATAGACCTGCTGGTGGCGCTGAGTGAAGAGCGCCACAACCTGGAAGTGGATTTCTTTGGCGGGGAGCCACTGATGAACATGGATGTGGTTCGCCAAACGGTAGATTATGCCCGCAGCATCGAAAAGGATGCGGGAAAGAACTTCCGGTTTACTATCACCACCAACGGCCTTGCTTTAAACGATGACACGATTGATTATATCAACCAGGAGATGGCCAACGTGGTGCTTTCCATAGACGGACGGCGCAAAGTGCACGACGCGATGCGCCCCCTGGTGAACGGGGATGGCAGCTACGACGTGATTTTACCGAAATATAAAAAACTGGTGGCCGGGCGCGACAAAGAGTATTATGTGCGCGGCACCTACACGCGCGACAACACCGATTTTGACCAGGACGTGCTGGCTTTGTTTGAGGCAGGGTTTGATCAGATCTCTGTAGAACCGGTGGTGGGCCCGCCCGAAGATGCCTACACGCTGCGGGAAAGTGACATTCCTGCGATAGAAGAAAGCTATGCGCGCCTTATGGAAGAATTGGCGGAAAGACGCAAGAAAAAGGACGGAGATTTCAACTTTTTTCACTTTATGCTAGACCTGGAAAACGGCCCTTGTGCCATCAAGCGCCTGAAAGGGTGCGGCAGCGGCAATGAATATCTTGCGGTGACGCCAACGGGAGAGCTGTACCCTTGCCACCAGTTTGTGGGAAATGAGGATTTTATTATGGGGGATGTGACCCGTGGTATAACAAACCCCGCGATGAAAGAGAAATTTGCCCAGGCCAACCTGCTGAACAAAACAGAATGTGCTACATGTTGGGCCAAGTATTTTTGTAGCGGAGGCTGCAATGCCAACAACTACAACCTTTGTGGGGATATTCTGGCTCCGCATGAATTGTCTTGCAAATTGGAGAAGATACGCCTGGAGTGTGCCATAGCACTACAAGCAGCGGTGCTACTGAGGGAAAACTGAAAACAATTTTGGTACGCACAAATACAATGGGAAGCGCTTTGGCTTTACAGAGCGTATACGCCATGCATATATCTCATGAGATATCCCTATTATCAACGTACAATCGATTGATTTTTTGAATCGTTCGTATTGCGGAAACAAAATATGCAAGACAACTAGAAAACACAGGCACGGCGTGCCTGTGTTTTCTTCGGTTTTCCTTATTTTTCCGTTTTGTGGCGCTTATTCCTCATCGTCGCAATCATCACGTTGCGGCGGCGTTGCAGTAAAATGGGCCAAAGGGGAAGCATCGGCGGCCTGTTTCAGATGCACCGATTCCAAGTGGGTGTAGATTTCTGTAGTGGAAACATCTGCATGGCCTAGAATCTCTTTCAAGGAAAGTAAATCGACGTTCCCATGCTGATAAAGTAAGGTGGCAGCGGTATGCCGCAGCTTGTGCACAGAATACCCCTTGTTGCCAAGCCCGGCCGACTGTAGCGCGCCCTCTACAATTTGCTGTACCCTGCGGGGGGAGAGGCGGCCCCCGGTACGCTTGGAAATGAACAAAGCAGTGTCTTTTTTATTTGGCAATGCTTCGTTTGCCAGCAACAATTGCTCCACGGCTTTCTGGCAGGCATCATTTAAATAGATGAACCGTTCTTTATTGCCTTTGCCAACCACGCGAATGGTATCGTCTTTTATATCCGCCACGTTGATACCAACAAGCTCGGTAAGGCGCATGCCACAGTTTAAAAGTAACGTGATGATGCAGAAATCTCGTTCCGGAAAATCGCTTTGTATATTATTTAACAACTCGATGCTTTCTTCCAAAGACAAATATTTCGGCAGGCGTTTTTTACGCTGTGGCATCTCAACGTCGTCTACAGGGTTTTGCTCCAGCTTGCCGGTTTTGCTGGTAAGATAGCGAAAAAAACCTCTTAGGCTGGAGAGCTTGCGCGCACGCGTATTGGCAGAATTGCTGCGCTCCTGCGTAACATAAAACAGGTAATCGTACACCTCGGCCTTGTTGATTTGCGCAATGAAGGACAGATCGACCTGGCGGATATCAATGTCTGTCAGATCGGTGTCTGCGGGAACCATGCCACGGTGCAGAACCAGGAACTTGAAAAAATTGCGCAGGTCGATATAATAGCCGTTCACGGTGCGTGGCGAAAGGCCGCGTATGGTAAGGGAATACTGCAAATATTCAACAAGCAAGGCGGGGCAGTCTTGAAAACCGCCGCCTTGGTTTGGCTTCATTGGGTTCAAGTAAGTGCTCATACGGCTTTGTTCACCTCTGTTGAATAAGAAAACGATCCCCCCATTTCGCTAAATTCCTATTTAGCGAAATGGGACTTCCGAAAAAGAACTACTTGATACTCCATGGCCCGGCATCAAGTGCCGTCCTCCCTGATAGATGGCTGCAGGAAAAAGACTTGCGCCACTCCTCACCCGCTGATAAGTGCAACGGCTTCTTTTAAGTACCGCACGCCAATCAGTTCGATGTCGGGATAATCTGCCATATTCAAACTGCGCAAATTGTGTTGCGGCACAATGGCCTGCGTGAAGCCAACGCGCTGTGCTTCCTTTAGGCGGACGTCCAGGCTGGTTGCGCTGCGCACCTCTCCTCCAAGGCCCACCTCGCCAATTGCGATAAGTGAATCCGCCACGGGAATATCCAGCAGGCTGGAAACCAGCGCAAGGCACAGGGGCAAATCGCAGGTGGTTTCGTCCAGTTCCAGGCCGCCCACCACGTTCACATACACGTCCAGCGCGCCCCAGGCAAACCCCACGCGCTTTTCCAGCACGGCCAAAAGCAAGTTGATGCGTGCGATGTCGATGCCTTGCGCGGCACGGCGTGGATTGCCAAACCCCGTTTTGGTGGCAAGCGCCTGAATGTCTGCCATGATGGGCCGGCTTCCTTCTATAATGCAGCCCACGCAGTTGCCGCTCACCCCTATCGGGCGTCCCTCCAGCAACATCTCTGAGGGATTTTCTATTGCAACAAGGCCCTCGGAGGTCATGTCGAACATTCCTATTTCATTGGTGGAACCATAACGGTTTTTTGCCGCGCGCAATATCCGGTACGGCAGGGTACGGTCGCCTTCAATATAAAGCACCGTGTCCACAATGTGCTCCATCACCTTGGGCCCGGCAATGGCGCCATCCTTGTTTACATGGCCCACAATGCAGATGGGGATCTCCAACGTTTTGGCAACGCCCAAAAGGCGTGTGGCGCACTCCTTCACCTGGGAAACGCTGCCCGGCGCGCTGGAAAGTGCGGGGGTGTACATGGTTTGGATAGAGTCGATAACAACGAAGCCGGGCCTGTCCTGTTCTATTAGGGCGCAAATCTCGTCGATATTGCTCTCTGCCCCAACGTTGATGCCCGCCTCGTGGATGCCAAGCCGTGCAGAGCGCAGCTTGATTTGCCGGCAGCTCTCCTCGCCGGAGATATACAAAATCTGCCGCCCCTGTGCGATGGCACCGCAAAGCTGCAACAGCATGGTGGATTTTCCGGCCCCGGGCTCTCCCCCCAGCAGCACCACACTACCCAGCACAATGCCGCCGCCCAACACACGGTCCAGCTCATGCATGCCCGTAACAATACGGCTTTGCTGTTCACTTGTGCTGATTTCTTCTAAGGGGCTTGCCACCGCGCGGGAGGGCGCACGCTGTGCTGTGCTGTGCCCAAGGCCTGCGGCGGGCGGTTTTACTGCCACCACATCCTCCACCAGGGTGTTCCACTCCCCGCAAGAGGGACAACGCCCCAACCAACGAGGGGTCTCCTCCCCGCAGTTGGTGCAAACATAAATGGTTTTCAGTTTCTCCTTCAAGCAGGGCACGCCTCCTCCCCGGCAAAATGTGGCTTTTATATCTCTTACCGTATTGTCCGTCATTTCATGCCGGATGTCAATGCGAACGCATCGTGCTTTGGGAAAGAAAAAACCGGAGCGATTGCTCCGGTTTTTAACGCGCAGATGCGCTTTTGGAGGTGCCGGGCAGATTTGAACTGCCGAATACGGGTTTTGCAGACCCGGGCCTTACCACTTGGCGACGGCACCCTACCCCACCCGGCAAGGTGGGTGGCGGCAACAGGCCGCCGGCCCTTTGCAAAGGGGTTGTACATATGTCGTGACTGGAAAAAAGGCTGTCCAACCAGTACCTGATTTCCCACGACATGCATTCCATCTGTCAAAAAACGCCATAACGTTTTTTGACGATTCATTGGATGGAGCGGCCAACGAGGCTCGAACTCGCTACCTCCACCTTGGCAAGGTGGCGCTCTACCAGATGAGCTATGGCCGCACACGGCCCGCCGAAGCAGGCCCTGGTGCCTCCGGTCGGAATCGAACCAACGACACGCGGATTTTCAGTCCGCTGCTCTACCAACTGAGCTACAGAGGCATATGCAAAAAAATACGCATACAGACAAAAGAACAAGAAAAAAATGGCGACCCGGATGGGGCTCGAACCCACGACCTCCAGCGTGACAGGCTGGCGTTCTAAACCAACTGAACTACCGGGCCGAATCTGGTGGGAACAACAGGGCTCGAACCTGTGACCCCTTGCTTGTAAGGCAAGTGCTCTCCCAGCTGAGCTATGCTCCCCTACCAATCAGACCATATTATGATACCATGGCGCAAACCCCTGTGTCAAGGGGATTTGCGGCCCACACGGGGCCTTTCCCAATAAAGGGATGGAGCGGCCAACGAGGCTCGAACTCGCTACCTCCACCTTGGCAAGGTGGCGCTCTACCAGATGAGCTATGGCCGCAAAACTTCGCCGCTCCAATATAGGTGCGGCGAATAATATTCTACAGGAACGCGCAGGGTTTGTCAAGAATGGGTTTTGCCTGCATTTAACGCATATTGCTCGTTATTTCGCTTATATCAAACAGATAGGTGCGGTTGCAGAAATGGCACTCCACCCGGGCAGTGGGGTCCTCTGCCTGCATATCCTTCAGTTCCTCGCGCCCCAGGCTGGCCAAAATGTCGGCGGTCTTCTCCCGGCTGCAATAGCAGCAGTACTCCACCCGGCGCTCCTCCAACACCTTCGGCGCAAAGCCCTCCAGCACCTTGCAGGCCATGTCTGCAGGGGTATACCCTTCTGCCAAAAGCTGGGTTACAGGCGGCATCTTACGCACATTCTCTTCAATGCGGCGGATGGTCTCCTCGGGGGTGCCGGGCAGCAGCTGCAACAGGTAGCCGCCGGCCTTTTGAATAGTGAGGTCCGGGTTTACCAGCACGCCCAATGCGCACACGCTGGGGGTTTGCTCGCTTGTGGCGTAATAGGCGGTGATGTCTTCGCCGATCTCCCCGCTTACAAGGGGGATTTGCCCTATATACGGCTCTTTCATCCCCAAATCCTTCATTACAGTCAGCACGCCGTTTCGGCCCACGGCACCACCTACGTCCAGCTTTCCGTCGGGCCGCAGGGGCAGTTCCACCACCGGGTGGGTGGCGTAGCCGCGCACGTTGCCCTCCCCGTCAGATACCGCCACAAGCACACCGGCCGGCCCGCCGCCATCCACACGCAGGGTAAGGCTGTCCCTCGGGTTCTTCAACTGACTACCCATCAGGCTGGCAGCCGTAAGCAGGCGCCCCAGCCCGGCCGAAACCACCGCACTGGTGGCATGCACCTGCTCCATCTCACGCACAATATCGGTGGAATCCACCGCGTAAACGGCAATGGCGCCGTCGCTTGAAAGCATCCGTATCATGTTGTTATTTATCTCACTCATACTGTCCTCGTTTCATTTTTGCTTCACGGCGCAGAATAAGGCCCGCTGGCTGTTTGGCCGCAAGTCTCCAAAATTCTCGCCGTCCAGCAGCGCGGCAGTGGCAAAGCCATGCGTCTGCAGCTCTTTTTCTATTGCCGGCAAGGGGTGAATGTACTCCAAAAACTCCTCGGCAAACAGCGTTTCCTCTCCCCGCCGCAGCACAATTTCAATGCGCGTGGCGCTTTCATCCTCAAGCAGGGTGTTGTGCCACAGGCACACCTCTCTGGTTTCACCTGGCACCGCAATTTCAAACACCTCGTTTGCAAGAATGCTTTTGTGTTTGAATGGCGTATTTATGTCGAATATCAGAACTCCGCCCGGCTCTAAAAACAAACTTGTCTTCTCGATGGCGCGGGACAAATCTGCCGGAGAGAGATGGTTGAACGTGTCGAACGTGGATACCGCGCCCCGGATGGTGCCGTAGAGGTCCAGGGCTTCCAGCCTTTGGCACAGCAGCAGTACACCAGGTATGTTGCGGCGGGCCAGTTTTTCCTGCACCATGCTCAGCATATCTGCCGAGGCATCCACGGCGATCATATCATATCCCGCCTGTGCCAGGCGCAGGGTCATCTCACCGGTGCCACAGCCAAGGTCGGCCACAATACCGTTCCCTATCCCCTGCCCTTTTAGCAGCGCACATACCTGGCTGGCCAACGCATCATAGTCTGCCTCGCCATTCAGCGCGTCGTACCAATAGGCAAACTGATTATACGCCATCCGCCTCGTCCTCCACGGCAGCATTCGTCAAATAATCTCGCAATTTTTCTATCCCAATACCTTTTTCCGCACTAGTCAACAGGATGTCACCGCAATTGTATGGCTGTAAAACCGCAGTGAACTCCTCTTGGATCCTTGCGTGCTGAGAGGGCTTCACCTTGTCGGCCTTTGTCAATACTGCGATATACGGTAAATGGTAGTGACGCAGATATTCCAGCATGTGGATGTCGTCCTTGGAAGGGGCGTGTCGGCAATCCAATAATTGAAGCATCAGCGGGATGCGGCGATTTTGCCCAAAATACCCGTTGATGAGTTCGTCCCAGCGTCGGCGTTCGGCCTGGGAGGTTTTTGCATAGCCGTAGCCGGGCAAGTCTACCAGGTAGCACTCCCCTGCCGCATAAAAGTTGATAGTGGCGGTTTTACCGGGTGTACCGCTTACCCGTGCCAGCTTTTTGCGGTTGCACAGCTTGTTGATAAGTGAAGACTTCCCCACATTGGAACGGCCTGCAAAAACAAATTCCGGCATGCTACTGGCAGGCAATTGTGTCTTTATACCGTATGCCGCTACAAATTCCGCTTTTATAAAGTCAAGTACCTGCACACCATACCTCCTTGGCTTCTCACAAGAACCGCCATATGCATCAATTGCAAATGGCGGTTCTTCATTCTGTCATATCATTCAGTTACTGCGCAATTTCTTTGCTTGTAGGTGATGGCGCAGGTTCTGCCAGCGGGGTGGGAACGGCTTCTTTGGTCTGTTTGGGTTTGCGCGCTGGCTTTGGTTTTTCGGTGGGCAGCAGGGAGACCTTGAACGCTTCGTGTAAATCCTCCACAGGGATGAACACCACGTTCTTCTTCACCTCGTCGTCCACCTCGTGCAGGTCCGACACATTTTCCTTGGGAATCAGCACGGTTTTGATGCCTTCGCGGTAGGCGGCCATGCTTTTTTCTTTCAGGCCGCCAATGGGCAACACGTTCCCGTGCAGGGTTATTTCGCCTGTCATGGCCACATCACTACGCACCGGTCGGTCGCTCAGCTTGGAAATGAGGGCTGTTGCCAGGGTGATGCCGGCCGAGGGGCCGTCCTTCGGAATGGCGCCCTCCGGGGCGTGAATGTGGATGTCGGCATTTTTGAAAATCGTCGCATCAAAGCCAAACTCTGCCGCGCGGCTGCGCGCATAGGTGATGGCCAGGCGGGCGCTTTCCTTCATTACATCGCCCAAAGAACCGGTCAACTCCAGCTTGCCGCTGCCGTTTTCTACAATCTGCACCTCAATGGGCAAAATCTCGCCGCCCACGCTGGTCCACGCAAGGCCGTTGGCAATGCCCACGGCATTGGCCTTGTTGTAGAAACTGGGCTTGTTGCGCTTGGGCCCCAACAGTTTTTCCACGCTCAGGGCACTCACGGTAATTTTGTCCTTGTCCCCGGCGGCAATGGTTTTGGCGCACTTGCGCAGCACCTCGCCAATGGCACGCTCCAGGTTGCGCACCCCGGCCTCGCGGGTGTAGCAGTCTATTAAGGTATACAGCGCCGCATCAGTAATTTTCACCTTGCCCTTCAAGCCGTTCTTCACCAGTTGTTTGGGCAGCAGGTGTTTTTTGGCAATGTTGAATTTTTCCACGCGGGTGTAGCTGGAGAGCTCTATCACATCCATACGGTCAAGCAGGGGGCGTGGGATGGTACCCAAATCGTTGGCGGTGGTGATAAACATCACATCGCTCAAATCAAAGGGAATATCCAAGTAATGGTCTTTAAAAGCCTTGTTCTGTTCGGGGTCCAGCGCCTCCAGCAGGGCCGCCGCAGGGTCTCCGCGGAAGTCGCTTGCCAGCTTGTCTATCTCGTCCAGCAACAGCAGCGGATTGCGGCTTTTGGCGCTGGAGATGGCGCTGATGATCTTGCCGGGCATGGCGCCAATGTAGGTACGGCGGTGGCCGCGTATCTCGGCTTCATCCCGCACGCCGCCCAGGCTCATCCGGGCATACTTGCGGCCCAAGGTTTCGGCTATGCTGTTGGCAATCGAGGTTTTGCCCACGCCCGGCGGGCCCACCAGGCAAATAATCTGGCTTTTCACGTCCGGCGCCAGTTTGCGTACACTCAGCACTTCTAAAATGCGCTCTTTCACACGGGTCATGCCGTAGTGGTCACGGTTCAGCTGGGCCTCAGCCTTCTTGATATCGAGATTGTCCACCGTTTCGGTGTTCCAGGGCAATTCCACACAGGTGTCAAGATATGTGCGTATCACCGCGGCTTCCTGGCTGCTTCCCTGCATGCGAGAGAGGCGGTCTGCCTCCTTCAGCAGTTTTTCCTCCGCTTCCTCTTCCAGCTTCAAGGCCTTAATTTTGTCTTTGTACTTCTCGGCCTCGCTGTGGGGGTCCTCGTTTTCATCCAGCTCGCCCGCAATGGCACGCATTTGCTCGCGCAGGTAATAGTCCCGCTGGTTTTTGTCCATTTGCTCGGAAACCTTTTCCTGGATGTCCTTTTCAATGGAGAGGATCTTGTTCTCCTTTTGCACCAGGGCCAAAATCTTCTCCAGCCGCTCCATCAGGGCAGAGGTGGACAGCACATCCTGCTTGTCTGTATATTTGAACATCAGGTTGGCGGGGATGAACTCTGACAAAAACAGCGCGTTGTCGCTGGTTAAAATGGTGTACACCACGTCTTTGGGCAGGCGTGGGTTCATGGTGAGGTACTTTTCGAAGCTCTCTTTGATGCTGCGCAACATTGCCTCGGCGCGGGGGGCATCCTTGCTGCTAACGGGGCGTACCGGTGCGCTTTTGGTGCCGGCCAGCAAAAACTTGCCGCTGGTCTCCAGGGTGATCAGCTTCGCGCGGTAGCGCCCTTCCACAATCACCTTCACCAAATCGTCGGACACACGCAGAAGCTGTTTCACCTCTGCCACCACGCCATAGCTGTACAAGTCCTCTATGCCGGGGTTGTCCACGTCCATATCCTTTTGGGTAATCAAGAACACACTGTTGCCGTTAGTCATTGCCCATTCAATCGCGGCAATACTTTTCGCGCGCCCCACCTCAAAATGTATCACATTGCTGGGAAACACAACCAAGCCGCGCAGCGCAATAGCCGGCAGGCGCACAATGTCTGTTCCCGATCGTAATTTCACTTTTACTTTTTCTGCCATGCAGGGGTCCTCCTGTCTGTTGCGGGCAAAATGAGACACTCGCAAATCATTCGGCATTGTTGGTTTAGCAGACTTTGTGAAAAACCCATCGCATGCTAAAATATGTGCCGATTTAACGTAATATTGGCGGAGGGTTGTGTTCGTGTTTTGATTAGCGCTCGATGCAACCCACTGCCAAATTAGGGTTATTGTACACTAGAAATGTGTATAAATCAAGAAAACAGCACATCTTTTACCGGGCGGAAAAGCAGCCACAACGGCCCCTTTGGCCACAGGGGCAAAATACAGGCAGGAGACTGGTATCCCCTGCCTGTCGTCTCAGCCGCTTAATGCTGTTGGGGGAATGCTGCCCCCGTTGCCTCCGGTGTTGTTTTTGTAGCGTTTGCGCACCGCGCCATATTCCAGCTTGGGCTTTGCGCTGCCTTGCACCGCCTCTTCGTTTATCTCCACCTTTATAATAGTGGGGTCGCTGGGAATCTCATACATCACGGCCATCAGGGCCTTTTCCATAATGCTGCGCAGGCCGCGCGCCCCACTGCCTATCTCAATGGCTTTTTTTGCCACGGCATGCAGGGCATCGTCGGTGAACTCCAAATCCACATTGTCCAGGCGGAACAACATCTGGTATTGCTTCACCAGGCTGTTTTTGGGCTCCGTCAAAACGCGCACCAGGGCTTCCTCGTCCAGCGGATCCAGCACCGTCACCACCGGGATGCGCCCCACAAGCTCAGGGATCAGCCCAAATTTCACGATGTCGTCCGACTCCACCTTCGAAAGCAGGTTGTGGCGCGTCTTTTTGGGGTCCTGCTTCAGGGTGGAGCCAAAACCCAGGGCGCTGGTGTCGGTACGTTTTTGGATCAGCTTGTCCAGCCCGTCGAAGGCGCCGCCGCAGATGAACAGGATGTTCTTGGTGTTGATCTGGATAAACTCCTGCTGGGGGTGCTTGCGCCCACCCTGGGGCGGCACGTTGCTGATGGTGCCCTCAAGGATCTTCAAAAGGGCCTGCTGTACGCCCTCGCCGCCCACGTCACGGGTAATAGAGGGATTCTCGCTCTTGCGTGTGATTTTGTCTATCTCATCAATATAGATGATGCCGCGCTCGGCGCGCTCCACGTCAAAATCCGCCGCCTGTATCAGCTTCAGCAGGATGTTCTCCACATCCTCGCCCACATAGCCGGCCTCGGTAAGGGTGGTAGCGTCTGCAATGGCGAAGGGCACCCCCAGCATGTTTGCCAGGGTTTGGGCCAGCAGGGTTTTGCCCACACCCGATGGCCCCAGCAGCAGTACGTTGCTTTTTTGCAGCTCCACGTCGTCCACGTGGGGCGTTAAAATGCGCTTGTAGTGGTTGTAAACCGAGACCGAGAGCACAGTTTTGGCCTCATCCTGGCCAATCACATACTGGTCCAGCCCGGTTTTTATCTCCTGGGGGGTAAGAATTTTGATGTCGTGCCGCACCGCGCCTTTGGGGCGGGCACGGCCCTTGGGGGCATCTTCCTGGAAACGGTCCTCGTTGCCCAAAAGGGAATAGCAAAGCTCTATGCACTCGTTGCAGATATTCACGCCCGGGCCGATGATCATACGTTCCACATCGTCCTGGCTTTTCCCGCAAAAGCTGCATATCAGTGTTTTTTCTTTGGTGGTTCCGCCACCCTTGTTGGTTGTTGCCATGGGCCTCCTTTGGGGTTTCTGCCCGGGGTTAGCGGCCTGTAATAATCTGGTCTATCAGCCCGTATTCCTTCGCCTCTTCGGCGCTCATAAAATAGTCGCGGTCGGTATCGCGCTCAATCACTTCCAGGGGCTGGCCGGTGGCTTCCGCCAAAATCTGGTTCAGCTTCTGCCGCATTTTCAAAATACGCTCGGCCATAATTTTGATATCGCTGGCCTTACCCTGGGCCCCGCCCGAGGGCTGGTGGATCATAATTTCGCTGTTGGGCAGGGCAATGCGCTTGCCCTTGGTGCCCGCCGCCAGCAAAAATGCGCCCATGCTAGCCGCCATGCCAATGCAGATGGTCTTGATGTCGCTTTTCACATAGTTCATGGTGTCATAAATGGCCATGCCCGCAGTGATGGACCCGCCCGGGCTGTTGATGTACAGACTGATCTCCTTTTCGGGGTCCTGCCCCTCCAGGTACAACAACTGCGCCACAATCAGGCTGGCGGTGGTGTCGTTCACTTCATCGCTCAACATAATGATACGGTCATTCAGCAGGCGGGAAAAAATATCGTAAGAGCGCTCTCCTCTGCTGGTTTGTTCCACTACATAAGGTACCAGGCTGCTCATAATACTATCCTTTCACAAAAGCTGTGTTATGCTTCGGCGTTTTTTTCCTCGGGTTTCTCTTCCGGTTTTTCGGCGGCCTTCTTGGCCGGTTTTTTTGCCGCTGCTTTCTTGGCGGGGGCTTTCTTGGGCTTTTCCTCGGTGTCGGCCTCGCCCTTCTTCACCGGTTCGTCCTTGATGACGGCCTTTTCCTTCACAAGGTCAATGGCTTTGTTCACCGCCAAATCCTTGGCGATGTTTTCGCGGGGCATCAGGTCTGCCACCTGCTCCTTTTCCATGCTATACATTTCGGCAATGCGTTCAATTTCTTTATCTACATCTTCGTCTGTGGCCACAATGTTCTCTTGCTTTACAATGGCTTCCATGGCCAGGCGTATCTTCACTTGCTTTTCGGCGTCCTCGCGGAAGCGCTCGCGCAAGGCCTCAAAGCTAAGCCCCATCATCTGCATATAGGTGTTGAAGTCGATGCCGCCCTGGCTCTCGATGCGCATCATGAAATCGCGCAACATATCATTGGTGGCGCTCTCGTACATCACCTCGGGGATCTCCCCCTCCACGGTCTCGATGATCTGATCCACCAGGGCATTTTCCAGCTCGCGGTCGCTCTGCTCGTCCAGTTGCTTCTGCTGCTTGTCGCGCAGGCTCTGGCGGAACTCCTCCATGGTGTCGAACTCGCTCACGTCTTTGGCAAACTCGTCGTCTGCCTCGTCCATCTCTTTGTACTCCACCTTGTTCAGTTTCACCTTAAAAACTGCCGGTTTGCCGGCCAGATTTTCGGCGTGGTACTCCTCGGGGAAGGTGACGTTCACGTCAAACTCGTCGCCGGCCACATGCCCCACAATCTGCTCTTCAAAGCCGTCGATAAAGCTGCCGCCGCCCAAAGGCTCCAGCTTGTGGTCCTCGCCTTTGCCGCCTTCAAATGCCTCGCCGTCCATAAAGCCCTCAAAGTCAATATGCACGGTGTCGCCATTTTCGGCGGCGCCCTCTTTGGTAATAAGGCGGGCATTGCGCTCCCGCAACTGGTCTATCTCTGCCGCCACGGCGCTTTCATCTATGGGGTACACCTTGCGGGCGGCCTTCAGCCCGGTGTATTTGCCCAGCTTGATCTCGGGCTTCACAATCACTTTGGCCTTCAGCACGGCGCCTTCGTCACGCGTGGCGGAAAGCATTTCCACATCCTGGCTGCCCACGGCCTCCAGGCCCGCTTCTTCCACGGCTTTTTCAAACTCTTCAGGGAAGATATCATTCACGGCATCGTACAAAAATACGTCTTCGCCGTAAATTTGCTCTATGCGGTTGCGCGGGGCATGCCCCCGGCGAAAGCCCGGCACGTTGTATTTCTTCGCATCCCGCCGGTACACCTTAGAGATTGCCTCCCGCAGTTGCTCCGGCTCAATGACAAATTCAATCTCGTAAATGTTGGTTTCCACTTTCTCGGACTTGTTTAGTTTCATTTCGGCGCCTCCAAAATCCAAATTCAGTCTATTATATCATATCCATATTTCTTTTGCTATGTATATCAGGTGAAATCCGTTTCAATTTTCAAGGGGGCAAAGCCCAAAGCGTCTGCGCTGGCCAGTGTATACATGATACCGTCCTTTTCCCCTTGGAAGGCCCGGCGGATGGCCGGCCCGTGCAGATGCCCATAATAGCAGCGCTTCACGCCATATTCCTGCAGCACTTCGGTCATCTCCCCGGCCCAAGCGTCCGGGTGCACGGGCGGGTAGTGTAAAAAGGCAATACGCTCCGCCTCGGGCCAGTTCTTTTGGGCGTGCTGCAGGGAAAAGGCAAGGCGGCCCACCTCGCGCCGAATAATCTTCTCGTCGTGTACATCCCCCGGCTCAAACATCCAGCCCCGGGTACCGCACAGGGCTACGCCTTCGGCTAAAAAGCTGTTGTTGTGCAAAAAATGCAGGCTGGTAAGGTCGTTCTCCTCCAAAAACCGCTCCATCTTGGCGCGGGTGGTCCACCAGTAGTCGTGGTTGCCCTTCCCCAGCAGCTTTTGGCCGGGCAGCGCGTGCAAAAAACGAAAGTCTTCCAGGGTGTTTTCCAGCTTCATCGCCCAGGATACATCCCCCGGCACCACCACGGTGTCCTGCGGGGCAACCGTGGCCTGCCATTGCTGGGTAAGGCGGGCAAGGTAGCCCTGCCACCCCGGGAAGATGTCCATGGGCTTGTCGCTTCCCAGCGCAAGATGCAAATCCCCGATCACGAACAGTGCCATAACCCCCTCCCCTCGGTTGCCGCATTCTCTCCCGGTTTTATAGTGTAAGAGGAATGGAAACAATCGTCTCAGGGTCCATAACATCTGTAAAGCGTTCTGCCTTTTCAGATAAATTCGCCAGGTTCGGCGGCACTACAGCACCGCTGTACGCCTGCAGGGCGTCTATGGCGGCAAATTCATCCTGTGGCACCGGCTGGCCCAGGGCTTCCAGCACCTGCGGGGCAAATTTGAAGGGGCTTGCGGTGGAAAGCACCACCGTGGGCACGCCATCCCGGGCATAGCTTTTGTGGTATACCTGCAGGGCAACAGCCGTATGGGGGTCGCACAGGTAACGGTACTGGGCAAAGCACTCGCGTATCTCGCCGAACACCTCGTCCTCTGCGGCCCAGCCGGCCGTAAAGGTGGTGTTTATCTTTGCCAGGGTGGCGGCATCCACCGTATAGCTGCCATTTTGCGCCAGCTGTTCCATCCATTCCTTCGTTTGGGCATCGCTTTGGGTGGCGTGGTACAGCAGCCGCTCCAGGTTCGAGGACACCAGAATATCCATAGACGGCGAACTCGTCTTGTGGAAAGCCCGCTTGCTGTCGTAGCGGCCGGTCTGCAAAAAGTCTGCCAACACGTTATTTTTATTGCTGGCGCAAATCAGGCGGCCAATGGGCAGGCCCATCTGCTTTGCATACCACCCGGCCATAATGTCCCCAAAGTTCCCCGTGGGCACGCAAAAATCCACCTCGTCACCGTAGGCAATGGTCCCCTGCTGCCACAGGTGCAAATAGCTGGTGACATAGTACACAATTTGCGGCACCAGCCGCCCCCAGTTGATGGAGTTGGCGCTGGACAGCTTCGCGTCGTGCTCCTGGGCCAGTTTTTGGGCCAGGGCCTTGTCTGTGAAGGCGGCTTTTACACCGCGCTGGGCATCGTCAAAGTTGCCGTGTACAGCATATACCGCCACGTTGCGGCCTTCCTGGGTAGTCATCTGCAGGCGCTGCAACTCGCTGGTGCCGTTGTTGGGGTAAAACACCGCAATTTTAATGCCCGGCACATCGCTGTAGCCCGCCAGGGCAGCGCCGCCGGTGTCGCCCGAGGTTGCCACCAGAATAATGGTCTCACCGGTTTCCCCCAGCATCTTGCGCGCCTCTGCCAGGGTTTTGGGCATCAGTTGCAGGGCATAGTCTTTAAAAGCCGCCGTGGGGCCGTGCCACAGCTCCAGGCAGTACAGCTTTTCGTCAAGGCCCACAATCTGCCCCACCTTGCCGCCAAAGGGGGCACCATAGCTGGCCGCCAGCGCATCCCGCAAAAAGGCCTCGTCATAGTCCGTCAAAAATACGCGCAGCACCTCGAAAGCAACTTCGGGGTACGAAAGGCCCTTCAGGCGGGAAAAGTCCATCTGAGGGATACTTTTGGGTACAAACAGGCCGCCGTCGGGGGAAAGCCCCGTCAAAATAGCCTGGGCAGAGGATACCCCCACGGCGGAATCCCTCGTACTCTCATACTGCATATCTATTCCTCCCCCGCGCCCGGCTAGGCGCCGAACGCATTCTCTATAATGTGTACCCGTGGCGGTGCGGCGCCCGCAAGGTATACCTCGGCAACATCAAAGCGCATGTGGGCCTCGGTAAGGCCCTGCTGCTGCAGCCATATTTGCGCCGCCGCCAGCACTTTTCGCTGCTTTTTGGCGTCCACCCATTCCGCAGGGGCGGCAATAGCGCCTTCGCTGCGGGCCTTTACCTCGCAAAACACCACAAGGTCATCCTTTTCCAAAATCAGGTCCACCTCACCCAGGCGGGTGGCAAAGTTGCGGCGCAAAAGCCGGTACCCGGCGGCGGCATAGGCCCTGGCCGCCGCGTCCTCGCCGGTGCGGCCGGCATCATTTTTGTTCATACCAAACCCGACTTTTTCAAGAAACTTTTGCGGTAAAAAGACTGTATACCATGCTCTCGCAGCAGCTCGTAATGCAGCTTTGTGCCATAGCCTTTATGTTGCGCCAGCATATATTGTGGATATTGCGCATCTAGTTCTATCATATGGCGGTCCCGCGTTACCTTGGCCAAAATGGACGCTGCCGCGATACTGGCGCTTTGTGCGTCCCCTTTGGTGACGCACACGCACGGCCGCAAAAAAGCGGGCGCGCTGTTGCCGTCCAGCAAAATCACATCTGGCGCAAGGGCCAGCCCCTGCACCGCCTGCTGCATGCCCAGGTGGGTGGCCTGCAGAATGTTGATTTCATCAATCACCTCGGGCGGCACCAGGGCCACATGCCAGGCCAGGGCCGTTTGTGTAATCGCATCGTACAGGGCCTCGCGCTTTGCCTCGCTCAGCTTTTTGGAGTCGTTCAAGCCCTCGATAGGCCTTTGGGCATCCAGTATCACGGCCCCCACGGCCACCGGCCCGCACAGCGGGCCGCGCCCGGCTTCATCCACCCCGCACACAAGGGGCGTCGTGACGCGGTATTCTGCATCAAATCGATACAATTCCTCAAACAGAAGGCTTTTGGGCATGCGCCTCTCCCCCTTCCTCGGGGTGCGGGGGGCTCTCCAGGGTAACGCGGCCCAGCTTCCCGGCGCGGAACTCATCCAGCACCGCGATGGCCGCCCGTTCCAGGTCCACCTCGCCGCCGGATATCAGCATACCGCGGCGCTTCCCCACCGCTTCCAGCAGGCCCCAGCCGTCCAGGGAAAGCTGCGCCTCGCTTAGCTTGAAGCGTTCCTGCAAGCGCGGGGCATAGGGTGCCGCCAACTGGGCCAACAACCCGGCGGCAATCTCCTCCGTGTTCAGCAGCTTGTCCGGGATGGAACCGATCAACGCCAGGTTCACTGCCGTCTGCTCGTTTTCAAAGCGCTTCCACAACACGCCGGGCATGTCCAAAAGCTCATATTCTCCGGCGCCTATCCACTGCTCGCCCCGGGTAACCCCCGGTTTATCGGCCGTTCTGGCCCGGGCGCCCCCGGCCCAGTTGTTAATAAATGTAGACTTGCCCACGTTGGGGATGCCGGTGATCATCAAGCGGGTTTTCGCCCCCTGCATGCCTTTTTCCCGCCGCCGGCGCATCAGGTCCTCCAAGGCTTCCTCCACCTGGGCGCGCACCGGGGAAAAGGCCCCCCTTTGTTTTGAGTTGATGGCAACCGCACCGTTGCCCTGGGTATAAAACCATTTTCGCCACTGCGCCGTCACGGCGTCGTCCGCAAGGTCGCTCTTGTTCAGCACATACAGGCGTGGTTTTGTGCCGTACATGTTCTGTAGTTCCGGGTTCAGGCTGGCGGCGGGAATGCGCGCATCCAGCAGCTGCACCACAGCATCCACCAACGGCAGCTTTTCCTGCACGCGGCGCAGGGTTTTTGCCATGTGCCCGGGGAACCAGTGGATACTTCTGCGGTTCAGGTAATCTTCGCTCATTCCACTGTCCCGAAAGCAGAGATGGGCAAAATGCGGAAAATCACCTCGCCCAAAATGTCCCGTTCGTCTATGCAACCTATTTCAGAGTGGCGGCTGTCCTTGGAATAAGGCCGGTTGTCCCCCAGAAGGAACAGGGTGCCCTCCGGCACCACCAGCGGGAACTCAACATCAAACTTCCGCGTCGTCAAGTCGGAGATATACGGCTCGTTCAATATGGTGCCGTTCACAATCACATCCCCGGTCTCGAAGTTGATGTCCACCAGGTCGCCCCCCATGCCGATGACCCGTTTTACAATGGGCTCGCCATAGTTGGTGTAGCCGTCCACCACTACGATGTCTCCATATTTCGGCGTATAGAATATGCCGCGCACAATCAGTTGCTCTCCGTCTTGCAGGGTGGGCACCATGCTCACGCCGTCCACGTTCACAGTGCGCACCACCAACAACAGCACCACCAACACCAGGGTAAGCGCAAACAGCAGTGCGTCAAACCACTCTAAAATAGAGGTATTTCTTTCCCTGCGGGCCTGGTCCATTCTAAAAAACCTCCCTGCCGTACCCTACCATGTAAAAAAAGGGGGACAATTCCCATTGTCCCCCAGCTTTTGCGCATTACAGTTTTTGTTTTACCTTGGCGGCTTTGCCGGTACGCTCCCTCAGGTAGTACAGCTTTGCGCGGCGCACCTTGCCCTTGCGCACAACCTCTACCTTCTCTACCAGGGGCGAATGGATGGGAAACACACGTTCCACCCCCACGCCATAGGAAAAACGCCGCACTGTGAACGTCTCGGAAATGCCACCGTGCTTTTTGGCAATCACGGTGCCTTCAAACACCTGGATACGCTCCCGCTCGCCCTCTTTGATGCGCACACTTACGCGCACGGTGTCACCAATGTTGAACTTGGGCACCTCGGGCTTCAAGGAGCCTTGGGAAATGATCTTCAACGCGTCCATTGGGTTCTCCTCCATTTTTTACAAGACATTCATACCCGGAGTACCCGGCAGAGGACTGTCCGATTCATGTTTCGGCCAAAAGGCCTTCGCATCAACCCTGCTGGTGGTGCCAGCAGACCAGAGCGCCAAAATATAATATCATACTTGCCTGCGTATTGCAAGGGTTTTGCCATGTTTTTGGCTGCGCGGGGCCTCCTGCCGCTTTTGCGGTTATTCTCTTCTTCAGATGGTTGGCATTTCCCGGCCCAAGGTGGTAAAATGTTTGCAGTGTTGTTTGTGCTGCACGGCCCTTTGCAGCACATGGCAGCGTTTCAACAAGGCCCGGGCACATAATGCCCGCCGGTGCCCAGTATACCACACTAAAGGAAGCCCCGCCATGCCCCTTGTGAAAAACCAGCTCATCCCCCTGTCCATCGGGGCCATCTCCAGCGACGGCAACGGCATTGGCCGCCACGACGGCCAGGCCGTGTTTGTGCCTGCCACCGCCGTGGGCGATACCGTGCAGGTGCGCATCACCAAGGTGCAAAAGCAGTATGCCTACGCGCGGCCGGAGGAAGTTCTTCAGCCCGGGCCGGGCCGCCGCGAGGAGGACTGCCCCGTAAGCCGGGTGTGCGGCGGGTGCAACTTCCGGCATCTCACCTATGAGGCGGAGCTTTGCGCAAAACAGGGCTTTGTGGCCGACGCCCTGCGCCGCATTGGGCACCTGGATGTATCCCCCCGGCCCATCTGCCCCTCCCCACAGGAGGACCGCTACCGCAACAAGGTGCAATACCCTGTGGCCGCAGGGCAAAATGGAGAGCTCCTCACCGGGTTTTATGCGGCGCACAGCCACCGCGTGGTTCCCTGCCAGGATTGCCTGCTGCAGCCGCAGCTTTTGAACCGCATTGCCGCCCGCGCGGCCGCACTTTTGCAAGGCGCCGGGGCGGCAGCCTATAACGAGGCCACCCAAACCGGCCTTGTGCGGCACCTCTACCTGCGGCAAAGCACCCAAAGCGGCGGGGTGCTATTGTGCTTTGTGCTGGCCGGGCGCGCCTTGCCCGGCGGCGGCACGGTAGAGACCGCCCTGCTACAGAAATTTCCTGAAATTGAGACCATTGTGCTGAACCACAACCCCAAAAATACCAACGTGGTGCTGGGGCGCGAAAATCGTGTACTATATGGCAAAGGCACCCTGAACGACAGCCTGTGCAGTGTGCCCTTAAAGCTGGGGGTGCACAGCTTTGCCCAGGTGAACGCCGCCGGGGCAGAAAAACTGTTCGGCTTTGCCGCCGCGTTTGCCGCGCCGCAAAAACACGAAGTGCTGCTGGACCTTTACTGCGGCACCGGGGTCATCGGCTTGTCCATGGCGGCTTCGGCAAAGCGTCTCATCGGGGTGGATATTGTGCCCCCGGCCATAGAGAGCGCCCGGGAAAGCGCGCAGAAAATGGGCCTTTCCAACACCAACTTTTTGTGTGCAGACGCCGCCGGTGCCGCCGCGCGCCTGGCCGCCCAGGGGGAAAAGCCCGATGTGATTGTACTGGATCCACCCCGCAAGGGCGCGGGCGCCGCCACGCTGCAGGCTGTTTTGGCCATGGCGCCGCAGCGCATTGTAATGGTAAGCTGTAACCCGGCCACCCTGGCAAGAGACCTTGCCATTTTGGCAACAGGCGGGTATGCTGTAGATATTGTGCAACCGGTGGACCTGTTCCCCCGCACAAAGCATGTGGAATGTGTTTGCCTGCTTACAAAACACGCCTGAAGGAGGCTTTTATGCACGACGGCTTTATCAAGGCCTGCGCCGCATCCCCCAGGGTGCATGTGGCAGACTGTGCCCAAAATGCACAGGGCATCATCGAAGCAGCCCACGCCGCGGCAAACGCGGGCGCAAAACTACTGGTAACGCCGGAACTTGGTATTACCGGCTACACCTGTGGAGACCTTTTTTTGCAAGAGGCCCTTTTGGCCGACGCTACAGAGGCCCTTGTGCAGGTGTGCCGTGGCACCGCCGCCTTGCCCTTGCTGCTTGTTGCAGGGCTGCCGCTGCGCCACCGGGGCAAGCTGTACAACTGCGCCGCCGTACTGTGTGCCGGCCGCGTACTGGGCCTTGTACCCAAAAGTCAGCCGGCCAATTATAGCGAATTTTCTGAACTGCGCTATTTCTCCCCCGCGTTTGCCGGGGTGGAACGCTTCGAGCAAGGCCCCTTGCGCGGGGTGCCCATCGGGGTGCAGATGCTGTTCCGCTGTGAGGAGATGCCCGCCCTTACCGTGGGGGTTGAGATTGGCGAGGACCTGTGGGTGCCTGCGCCCCCCTCCATTTTCCATGTAGCGGCTGGTGCCACGGTGATAGCCGGCCTTGCCGCCACGCCCGAGGCCGCCGGCATGGCGGAAAAACGCCGCAGCCTTGTAACGGGGCAAAGCGGGCGGCTTTTGTGCGGCTATGTGTATGCCAACGCCGGCTGCGGGGAATCCACCACAGACCTTGTGTTTGCAGGCCATGGCTGCATTGCCGAAAATGGCGCCCTGCTGGCTGAAAGTATACCTTTCTCCGGCGCAGCCGCCACCTCCGACATCGACCTGGGCCGCATTTTACACGACCGCCAGCGCATCACCTCTTTCCCCGATGCCGGCGCCGCCGGGTACATTCTGGCGGGCTTCCAACTGCCCATTGAACAGACGGTGCTCACGCGCGAAATATCCCCCGCGCCGTTTATTCCCCCGCAGGGGCAACTTGCCGCCCGGTGCGAGGAAATCCTCTCCATCCAGGCGGCGGGGCTGCAAAAACGGCTGGAATACACCGGCTGCAAAACCGTCGTCATCGGTATCTCCGGCGGGCTGGACAGTTCCCTTGCCCTGCTGGTGGCGGCGCGCGCCTTTGCGGGCATGGGCCGCCCGGCAAAGGACATTCTGGCTTATTCCATGCCCGGGTTTGGCACCACGGCGCGCACCCGCGCCAACGCCGAAAGTCTGTGCAAAGCCCTCGGGGTCAGCTTTGCAGTCATCGACATCACCAAAACCGCCCGCGCACATTTTGAGGAGATTGCCCAAAGCGAAGATGTGCACGACGTGGTGTACGAAAACGCCCAGGCCCGCATACGCACGCTTACTTTAATGGACCTTGCCAACCGCCACGGCGGCCTTGTGCTGGGCACGGGAGATCTCTCTGAGCTTGCCCTGGGTTGGGCCACCTACAATGGCGACCATATGAGCATGTACGGCCTAAATGCCTCGGTGCCCAAAACCCTTATCCGCCACCTGCTGGCCCACGAGGCCGAAAAGAGCCCCCACCTGGCCAAGATACTGGGGGACGTTCTGGACACCCCCGTCAGCCCCGAGCTGCTGCCCGCAAAAGACGGCGAGATTGCCCAAAAAACCGAAGAGCTTGTGGGCCCGTATGAACTGCACGACTTCTTTTTGTATTATATGCTGCGCTGGGGCTTTGCGCCCGGCAAGGTGCTGCGGCTGGCCTGCACCGCCTTTGCCGGCAAGTACGAACAGGATACCATCTTAAAGTGGCTGAAAGTGTTTTACCAGCGGTTTTTCTCCCAACAGTACAAGCGCAGCTGTTTGCCCGACGCCCCCAAAGTCGGCTCTGTCTCCCTCTCCCCCCGGGGGGGCTGGTGCATGCCCTCCGATGCCAGTGCCGCCGCCTGGATGCGGGAAGTGGGAAATCTGTAAGAGTATATAAAATTCGGAGTAGAGGAATGGTTTGATGGCAAAAAAGCAAAAGTATCTCGGCTGGAGCGACGACGACGTGCGCCAGGAACTGAAGCGCAGAAGTGAGCGCAATGTGGTATTTTCCGTGTATTTTGTGCTGCTTTTGGTGGCGGCCCTCTGTGCAGAGTTTTTCAACCTGCGCAGCCTGTGGCTTTACCTTGTAGTATTTGTGGTGTATACGGTTTTGTTCGTTGTGGCAGTCACTTATATACGCAAAAAGAACGGCCAATTGTCGGTATGGAAACCCCATAAGGACCCCTTATCCCAGGGCGCCCAGCCGCAGGCCGCAGCGGGCACCCCTGTACCCGCCCCTGGCGATAACACAAGCCCGCCCGAAGCAGACAATGATGTTTAACACCGCAAACAAGGAGGACCAGATGGAAAATAATGTCTTTGCCCTGCGGGCCAGCGTACGGGATTTTTTGCCCGACGAAGTACCCCAGGAGTTGATTGAGCAGCTTTTACACGCGGCAACCCAGGCCCCCAGCGCGGGCAACCTGCAGCCCTGGCATTTCTATGTGGTGAAAAAAACCGCGCTGAAAGAGCAACTGAGTGCTTGCGCCTACGGCCAAAAATCCATTGCGTCGGCGCCCGTGGTCATCGTGGTTTGTGCCGAGCCGGCAATGTCCTCCAAGCGGTATGAAGCCCGCGGAGAGACCCTGTACTGCCTGCAGGATACCGCCGCCGCCACAGAGAACATCCTGTTGTGTGCCGCCCAAAATGGCTTGGGCACCTGCTGGTGCGGCGCATTTAAAGAGGAAGCTGTCAGCCAGGCCATGGCCCTGCCGGCGGCGCGGCGCCCGGTGGCGATATTGCCCATTGGTTACCCTGCAAAACCCGCAAAAAAGCCCGCGCGCCGCCCTATGAAAGATACCGTTACCACCATTGAATAAGCCCTCTCGCGGGTTGCACTTCGCAAAATACAATGTCCACAAACAAAGGCACCACCTAACATGGGTGGTGCCTTTGCTTGTAATAACACGTTACTGTTGAAGAGGATCCTTCTAATTCACTTCTCGAGGAGAATAGAAGGATTCCATTGGAATTGCTTGAATCTCTTTGATATAGGAATACATACAGACAATTCTATAATTTGATTCATCGATGAGCGCATATTCAAACGTAGAAAATTCATCTTCAAATCGCAACACATACGCTGGGTATTCAAATACGATTGAATCATACTGCAATGAACCTCCTTCCACACCTTTGTAGTCAATGTCCATCTGAGAAAACCGTTCAACTTCTGCGTAGAAATCCTTGGGTTGGAGGGTATAGGAAAGGTAAATCTGATATATGTTATCAAAACTTTGTGTCGAACAATAGTAATAAAAAGCATCTACCTTATGCTGGCTGGTTATTTCCTTGGGAAACAGCGACAATGATGTATGCATGCGTAATTCTTCGGCTTCACTAGGAATATGGCCTTCATATATGCCATATTGGGAAATGTCTGTTGTGGAATAACTTTCTCCGGTTACAGCAATTAACCCGAATACACCCAACATGATGATTGTAGGCAGTAACGCGATATAAATCAAAACGGCGGCTCCAACAAGAATAACTGTACGTCGTTTTTTGATTTTTTTCCAAAGCTTTTAATCTGTTCGCTTTCAGCGGATTCATCGTACTTATTAAGTCGGGTTAAAGGGATTTTCAAGTCTTTACTCGTTGTGTCATAAAAGCTTTGGCAAGCTTTAGTGATATCATCCGAGGAACCGCCCACTTTTATTCCAGTGGGTGGTTCCTTTTTTATGGAATTCAGATTGACAGCAAGTTTTTTTAACAAGGAATGTAGCGTTCAAGATATGAAAATAAGTATGCACGATACGCAAAAACCGACAATAACGAACCATCGCATTTTATCGTATCGTGCATACTATCGTGCATACAAATTTATGCACATTACATTGGTGGAGATGACGGGAATCGAACCCGTGTCCAGAAAGCCGGCCGCAGGAGTATCTCCGGGTGCAGATCATCTACAAGGTTCCCCCGGCGGCAGGCCGATGATCAGGCCGCCGCGTCGGTAGCTTCATTCGTTCATGACGGCCCGCAAAGCTTAAGGCCGTTCACGTTTACCGTTTAAATGACGCCCGGGCCCTGCCCCACGGTAGAGCAGGCCGGACGGCCGGCCTTAGTTAGGCGGCAACAGCAACAGGGTTGCTGCGGAAATTAACAGTGTTGTTAACTATTGTTTTGCGGCAGTTAAAGTGGGGCCGCACCACTACCCGCTGCTCCTGCTTTCTTCTCCCTGTCGAAACCTTTACATCCCCCTATTTCAGTTGGCGGCGTTCACTCTGCGTTTTGTTGTTTTACGGCGCGGTCCATCGTGCGTTTTGCGTCGCGGTTGGCGGCAGTGGCCCGTTTGTCGTACAGCTTTTTGCCACGGCACAGCCCCAGTTCCACTTTCACCAAAGAGCCTTTCAAGTACAGCGAAAGCGGGATGAGCGTGAGGCCCTGGGTCTTCACCTGCTGGTACAGGCGGCGAATCTCACTTTTGTGCAGCAGCAGCTTGCGTTTGCGTTCGGGGTCACGGTTGAAGATGTTCCCCTTCTCGTACGGGGATATGTGCATCCCCACCAGGTGAACTTCTCCGTCGCGTACGTCCGCCCAGGCCTCTTTCAGGTTCACGTTGCCCATGCGGATGCTTTTTACCTCGGTGCCCACAAGCTCTATGCCGGCTTCCACCGTTTCCAGTACAATATATTCGTGGCGGGCCTTTCGGTTCACCGCCACAGTTTTGGTTGGCACCATGGGCCCACCTCCTTCTGCCATTGGCGGATTCTTACTATAGCCCCTGCGGCGTACATTGTCAAACGACAATTTGGTAACAGACGCGGCGCGCCTGGTGCTTTACAGCTCTCCTCTGCCAGATAATGCACGATATAGCGTCACATCATCAACATACTCCAGGTTGCTGCCCACCGGCAGGCCATAGGCCAGGCGGGTGGTAAGCACCCCCAGGGGTTTTATCAGCCGGGCCAGATACAAGGCGGTGGCCTCCCCTTCTACGGTGGGGTTTGTGGCCATAATCACTTCCTTCACCTCGTCCGTTTTCAGGCGGGCCAAAAGCTCCTGCACATACAACTGCTCGGCCCCTATGCCCTCTGTGGGCGAGATAAGCCCGTGCAGCACATGGTACAGGCCCTTATACTCGCGCGTGTGTTCAAAGGCGGTCACGTCGCGGGGGCTTTCCACCACGCATATCACGCTTTTGTCCCGCGCAGGGTCCCGGCATATAGCGCAGTCTTCCTGCTCGGTGAAGTTCTGGCATATGGCGCAGCGGTGTATCTTCTCGTGCGCCTCCACAATGGCCTTGGCAAAGTCCTCGGCCTGGGCTTTTTCCATGGCCAGCACCTGGTAGGCCAGGCGGGCGGCGCCCTTGCGGCCAATGCCGTTCAGCCGGGCAAATTGTTCTATCAAATTTTCCAGCGGCGCCGTTACATGGGCCATACTCTCACGCCTTTGCGCATAAAATGGTGGGGCTGAATCACATCAGGCCGTCCAGCCCCGGCAGGTTGAAACTGCCCGAAATCTCGGCCATCTCATTTTCCGCGGCCTCTTTCACGGTACGCACCGCCTCGTTGAATGCCGCGGCTATCATGTCTTCCATCATCTCCGCGTCGTCCGGGTCTATGATATCCGGCTGTACATGCACGGCGTTCACCTGGTAATCCCCGCGCATCACAACCTCCACCATGCCGCCCGCCGCCTTCACGGTGTACTCGGTCTCTTCCAGTTCGGCCTGCTTGGCCTGCATCTGCTCCTGCATCTGCTGGGCTTGCTGCATCAGTTTGTTTACGTTTTGTTTTCCGTACCCCTCGGGCAGCCTGGCTTTCATATGTTTCCCGCCTTTACTCGTATTCTACGTCCACGCCCATGGCCTCCCATTGGCGCAGGGTGTCCTGTACAGTGTTTTGGGGCGCTTGTTCGGGCGCCTGCTTTCGTTCATAGGGCCCAAGGCCATAGCGGCGGCCGGTCACTTCACTCACCACCGCCTTGATGCGCTCGCGGGCACTCTCGTTCTGCCGCATGAAGGTGAGGAAGAGGTCTCCCCCGTCTATGAAGATGGTTTGGCCGTTGGTGTACGCGGCCGAGGCCTCCATGTAGGAGTAGAGCAACTTATCCGCCTGTTTCATGCGCTGTAGTACCTCGGGCCAAGCGGTAAAGGGCTGCATCTCGTCCTGGGGCGCCGTAGCAGCGTCCTGTTGAGCGGCAAGGGCACCCGGAACCATTTGCCCCGCCTGGCCTGTGGGGCCGTTTGTGGTGGCTTCTACCATGAATGCCGCGGCAGGCGGCGCTTTCTGCTGGTCCTGCGCTGTATCCTCGGGCGGCGCAGGCGATGCCACAGGTGTATCCGGTGCGTCCTCCGCTTTTTGTGCAGTGGGTATGGGTGTCCCGGCGGCAGCATCTGTGCTTTCCGTTTGCACTGCTGGCGCGGGCGGCGCAGAGGATATAGCAGCAGATGTTCCCTCATTTTGCGGTGCATTCACCACGCCCGGCACCGGCTGTGGCGCCTGTGCTGTTTTACGCTCTGTGGCCGCATTTTCGGCACTGTCCGCAAGGTCAAACAACGCCAGCTCCAGCTCAATGCGGGGGTCGGGCGCGCGGCCCATGCGGTCCATAGCCTCGGCCAAGCGGCGGATAGCCTGGATGGACGCCTCTTCCGGTATCTCTTGCGCCGCCTGCATATAGCGGGCCTGCTCCTTCTGCGGCACGTCCTCCAGCAGGGCGGCGTCGTGCGTGCTGCGGGCAAGCAGCAGGTTGCGGTAGTGGTGGGCCAGTTCCTCTGCAAGGCGGCGCACGTCTATGCTTTGGGCACGCAAGGCGGCGCTTTGGGCCAGCAGGGCGGCGGTGTTGCCGGCCAGCACGGCGCCGCTTATGGCAAACAGGTAGTCTTTGTCTGCCACACCGGCCATTTTCCGCACCAGGGCCTCGTCCACGTCGGCGCGTACGCCGGCGCAGGTATCCAAAAGGGACAAGGCGTCCCGCATTGCGCCGTCGGCCAGGCGGGCAATCAAGTCCGCGGCGGCGTCGGTAAGGGCAATGCCTTCCTCCCCGGCCACAAGCCGTAGGCGGCCCGCAATCTCATCGGGGGCTATGCGCATAAAGTCAAACCGCTGGCAGCGGGACAAAATGGTGGCGGGCACCTTGTGGCTCTCGGTGGTGGCCAAAATAAAAATCACATGGGAGGGTGGTTCCTCCATGATTTTTAGCAAAGCGTTGAAGGCCGCGGTGGACAGCATGTGTACCTCGTCTATTATATACACACGGTACTGCCCGCGGCTGGGGCGGTACAGCGTTTCCTCGCGCAGCTCGCGCACATCCTCCACGCCGTTGTTGGACGCCGCGTCTATCTCCATCACGTCCAATATGCTGCCGCTCTCCATGCCTTGGCACAGCACGCATTCGCCACAGGGCTCGGCACCGTCGCGGGCCTCGCAGTTCACCGCCTTGGCAAATATTTTGGCACAGGTGGTTTTGCCGGTGCCGCGCGTGCCCGTAAACAGGTAGGCATGGCCTATCCTTTGGGCGCTTATCTGGTTTGCCAGGGCGGTGGTGATGCTCTCTTGCCCCACCACGTCGGCAAAGCGCTGGGGCCGCCATTTGCGGTACAGTGCACGGTACACAGGCCGTCCTCCGGTTCCTAAAAATGCCACAAAAAAGCGGGCAGTTGCGCTGCGCTGCATACGAAAGGCAGGTTGGCTGCGGCACACAAACACATCCGCTTAATGCTGCTCGGTTCCCCGCCTGACATGGTTCACGGCGGCCTGTTGCACAGGACCCGCCTTCCGTATGCAAAGCAGCGCGCACACCCTCTGCCCGCCCTTAGCAGTATACCTTATTTGGCCTTCCTTGGCAAGGCGCAAGCCCCCCTACAGGCCAGGCACCACCGACGCCGCCGTGATGATGGCCATCTTGTACACTTCCTCGGTGGTGCTGCCACGCGAAAGGTCGTTGATGGGGTGGTTCATACCGGTACAGATGGGGCCCAAGGCCTCGAAGCCGCCCAGGCGCTGGGCAATTTTGTAGCCGATGTTCCCGGCGTTCAAATCCGGGAAGATGAAGGTATTGGCCTCGCCCGCCACCGGGGATTCCGGCGCCTTAAATTTGCCCACGTTGGGGGTGAATGCCGCGTCGAACTGCAGTTCCCCATCTACGGGAAAGTCCACCTTCATCTCTTTCAGCCGCTCCACCACGTTGCGCATCTTGCGGGGAGACTCCCCCTTGCCGGAACGCATGGAGCTGTAAGACAACAGCGCCACTTTGGGTTCGATATCGAACAGGCGCGCCATGCTTGCCGCCGCGATGGTGATCTCCACCAAATCGTCCTCGTCCGGGGAGATGTTCAGCGCGCAATCTCCCATCACATAGCGTTCGTCCTCGTCTTTGCCGGGGCGCGTCATAATAAAGCAGGTGGAGGCCACCTTGCATTCGGGCTTGGTTTTGATGATCTGCAGCGCGGGGCGAATGGTCTCCAACGTGGAGAAGGTGGCGCCGCACAGCATGCAGTCCACATATTTGCGGCGCAGCAGCATGGCGCCAAAATAGTTGGCCCGCTTGATGTTCTTGCGGCACTCTTCCTCGGTCATCTTGTGCTTGCGCAGTTCATAATACTCCTGCGCAATCTCATCAAAATCCGGGTGGTCGCGCGGCTCTATCATTTCCATGCCGCTCAAATCAATGCCGTCCTGCCGCGCCAGGTGGATGATCTCATCCGGGTCTCCCAGCAAAACGGGTTCCAACAGGCCCTCTTTGCGCAAGCGGTTGGCCGCCTGTTGTATGCGGTGGTCGCGCCCTTCGGGCAGCACCAGGCGCACCTTGTTCACTTTCAGCATCTCGATCATTTTCCGAAACATAGCACATCTCCTATCGCACGTTGTCGCCTTTTCCACCCTGTTCTTATCATACCACAGCCGGTTGGGGGAATACAATGCAATTGCCCCATATATAGCGTTGGCGCAGGGCGTTTTCCATGGTATACTGGGTTTCATACTACAAAAGGTGAGTGATACTATGGACGGCAACACATGGGAAAGCCTGCGCGAACAGTGCCTTGCCTGCCAAAAATGCGCCCTTGCAAGCACACGCACACAGGTGGTGTTTGGCACCGGTAACCCTGCAGCCGAGGTGCTTTTTGTGGGCGAAGGCCCCGGCCAGCAAGAGGATGAACAAGGCCTGCCCTTTGTGGGCCGCAGCGGCAAGCTGCTGGACGTATACCTCGATGCCATCGGCCTTGGGCGGGACAAAAATATCTACATCGCCAACATTGTGAAATGCCGCCCCCCCGGCAACAGGGACCCCTTGCCCGAGGAACGGGAGGCCTGCCTGCCCTGGCTGCGCAAGCAGTTTTCGCACATCCGTCCTAAAATCATCGTTTGCCTGGGGCGCATTGCCGCGCAGGTCATCATCCGGCCAAACTACGCCATTATGAAAGAACATGGCCAATGGGAGGAAAAGAACGGCGTGTGGTTCACCGCCACCCTGCACCCGGCGGCACTGTTGCGCAACCCCAACAACAAACCCCTTGCCTTCGAGGATTTTGTTGCCGTACGCGAGAAGATACGCGAAGTGTGTGACCATACCTATTGAAAAGAACAGGCGTGAGCCCGCCCGCCATCCTTGGGGATACAAAGACAAAACAAAGCATCTGCTCCATTCGCGGTTTGTTGCGAAGTGGCAGATGCTTTGTTATCTTTCTCCTGTCAGGGACGTTCAGGTCTGAAGGTTCTACTTTTACCTCTACCAATCTCCTGCGCAGCGCCGAGAATATCCTCTAAAACAGCGTCAGTTGGTTGCTTTTTGGCATTCCTTCCAGCGCGCCGGTTTTCTCCAGCGCCTCCATCACCGCCGAGGACACTCCCGACTCCAGCTGTAGTTCCTCCACAGACAGATAGCTTTGCCCCGCCAAGGTGGCGTTTTCCAGCGCTGTGGCGGCGGTTTCGCCCACGCCCTTCAGGGCCAAAAACGGCAGGCGGATACCCTCTTCCTCCACCATATAGGTTTTGGCGCGGCTTTTGCCCAGTTCTATGGGCAAAAACTGGTGCCCCCGGCACAGGCACTCGTTCACCAGCTGCAGCGAGGCCAGTATGTCCTCGTTTTTGGGGGTGCGCTCCTCCCGCAGTTTTTCATTCGCCCGGGCAATGTGCTGGCGGGCCACTCCCCGGCCACCCACCGCCGCCTCGTAGTCAATGTCTTCGCCCCGCACGGTGAAGTAGCAGGCGTAAAATTCCCGCGGGTAGTGTATTTTGAACCACATTAGGCGGATGGCGGCAATCAGGTAGGCCACCGCGTGCGCCTTAGGGAACATGTACTTGATTTTCCGGCAGCTTTCCATATACCACTCGGGCACGCCGTGGGCACGCAGGGCATCCTCCACCCCCGGCGGGAAGCCGGCCTTCGCCACCTTGCCCTTGCGCGTCATCTCCATCACGTCAAAGGCCATTTTGGGCTCCAGCCCTTTGTGTATCAAATAGGTCATGATGCTGTCCCGCGTGCCTATTACGTCCGAGATGGTACAGGTCTTGTTGCGAATCAGTTCCTGGGCGTTGCCGCTCCACACGTCTGTGCCGTGAGACAGGCCCGAAATCTGTATCAGATCGCCAAAATTTCGAGGCTGCGCCTCAATCAGCATCTGGCGCACAAAGTTTGTGCCAAGCTCCGGTATGCCAAAGGTACCCGTCTTGCTGCCAATCTCCTCCTCCGTCACCCCCAGGGCCTCGGGCGAGGTAAGCAGGCTGATGACCTCGGGCGTATTCATTGGCACTTCGTCCATTTTTATGCCGGTCATGTCCTCCAGATACTTATACTGGGTGGGCACATCGTGCCCCAGTTCGTCCAGCTTCAAAAGGGTCTCGTGCAGGTGCTTGTACTCAAAATGGGTGGTGATGACGCCTTTTTCCTTACTGTCGGCCGGGTGCTGGATGGGGCAAAAGTCGTAGATCTCCTTGTCTGCCGGGATAACCACCATGCCCCCCGGGTGCTGGCCGGTGGTTTTTTTCACACCGGTGCAGCCTTTTACCAGGCGGTTCACCTCGGCGCGGCTTTGCGGGCGGCCGTGTTCCTCCATGTATTTTTGCACATAGCCATAGGCGGTTTTTTCCGCCAACGCGTTGATTGTACCGCTGCGGAACACATTTTCCTTGCCAAACATCTCCTCGGTATACTTGTGCGCCTGGGCCTGGTACTCGCCCGAGAAGTTGAGATCGATATCCGGCTCCTTGTCACCCTCAAAGCCGAGGAAGGTCTCGAAGGGAATCTCGTTGCCGTCCCCCATAAGGCTTGTGCCGCAATGGGGGCACGGTTTTGCGGGCAAATCAAATCCACTGGCAATGCTGCCGTCGGTAAAAAACTCGCTATGTTTGCATGTGGGGCACACATAATGCGGCGGCAGCGGGTTTACCTCGGAAATGCCCGCAAAGGCCGCCACCAGGGAGGAGCCCACCGAGCCACGGCTTCCCACCAGGTAGCCGTTCTCCTCGGAATTCTTTACCAGGCGATGGGCCAAAACATACAATACAGCGTATTTATATTTGATGATGGACCCAAGCTCCGCCTCCAGGCGGTTTTGAATGATTTCAGGCAAGGGGTCCCCATATCGGGCATGTGCAGTTTTATAGGTGATATCGCGCAGGGTTTCGTCGCTGCCGGGAATGGTGGGGATAAACTGGCCTTTGGGAATGGGCCGCACGTCCGCATCAATCATGTCTGCAATGCGGTTCGGGCCCTCCACCACCACTTCCAGGGCGTCCGCTTGCCCCAGATAGGCAAATTCTTGCAACATTTCCTCGGTAGTGCGGTAAAACAACGGGGCCTGCTGGTCGGCATCCTGGTACTTTTGCCCCGCCTGGATGATGGCCCGGTATATGGCGTCTTCCTCGCGCAAAAAATGCACATCGCCCGTGGCCACCACCGGCAGGCCCAGCTCTTTGCCCAGCCGCAATATCGTTTTGTTATACTCCTCCAGAACCTCGCGGCTCTCTACTCTGTCATTTCGAAGCAGGAATTCATTATTTCCAATGGGCTGTATCTCTAAATAGTCATAATACTGCGCAATTTTCTTTAGGTCTTCATCGCTTTGTCCATCTAAAACGGCCTCGTAAAGTTCCCCTGCTTCACAGGCGGAGCCCAGCAATAGACCTGTGCGGTATTTGTCAAGTAAGCTGCGCGGAACACGCGGTCCTTTGTATTTCCCGTAGGCATAATACTCAATGTGACTATCCGATATGATTTTGTACAGGTTACGTAAGCCGGTTTGGTTTTGCACCAGCAGCACCATGTGGTTGTTCCGGCGGCCCAGGGTACGCCCCCCAAGGCCGGTGTTGATCTCCTCCAACAGCAGAAGGCCGCGCTCTTCTATTTCTACCAGCATGTGCACAAAAATATGCGCCAGCGCCTTGGTATCGTCCTGCGCCTGGTGATGACGGAACGCTGCAACCCCCAGGTGTTTCGCCAGGGCATCCAGGCTATAGCGGGACAAATTGCGGTACAATGCCTGGGCCAATGGCAAAGTGTCAATACTAGAGAATTCGCACTTAATCTCCGATACCTCAATAGCCTTTTGCAAAAACCGCATATCAAACCCGTGGGCATTATGCGCTACCAAAACCCTGTCGCCCACAAAATCACAAAATGCCTTCACAGCCTGCGCCACATCGGGCGCATTGGCAATGGTCTCGTTGCTTATGCCCGTCAACTCCGTTATTTTCGCGGGAACAGGTATGCCGCCATTCACATAGGTGTGGAAACTTTCGCCCATCTCTCCTTGCTCATACACCACGGCCGCAATCTCGGTGATAACGTCTTTTGTGGGGGAAAGGCCGGTGGTCTCCAAATCAAACACCACAAAGCCTGCATCTGCTATGGGGCCGGTGGCATTCCCGGCCAAAACCGGCACCTTATCGTCCTGAAAATACACCTCGCAACCATATATCACTTTAAAGTCGGGGTTCGTTTTTCGAATTTCATTGCAGGTTGCCATCGCATCGGGAAATGCCTGTACCACACCGTGGTCTGTGATTGCCACCGCCTTGTGGCCATAGCTATTGGCCAATTCCAGCGCCTCTTGCACGTCGCACAAGCCGTCCATCGCGCTCATCTTTGTATGCAGGTGCAACTCCACCCGTTTTTTGGGGGCATCGTCCCGGCGGGCCTTGCGCTCCACCAACATTACATCCAGCGGGTGGATCACCATCTCTCGCTCGTATGTGTCGTAGGCACAGTCTCCGCGGATAATCAGCGTGTCACCATTCTTTACATTTTGCAGCTTGTGGCTTCTATCTCTTGGGAAGGTTTTTTGCTTTACGGTAACCGATCCTGTCGTATCTGTTACCGCGATGCTGAGAATCGTCATCCCACGCACGTCCCGCGCATCTACGGCAAATACCTCGCCCCAAACCGTACATTTGCCCGTCCATTCTGAAAGTTCTGCAATAGGCTGCAGCGCCCGCACTGCAAAACTTTTGCCTGACAGGGTTTTTGGGGGGCTATCCTCCAAAACGAGATTCGCTCCCTTAGGCAACACAAGGCCTTTCCCCTTAGGGGCAGATGCCGCCTTCTTCACTTCAGCCGCGGCCACAGTGGATATCTTGGGATGTTTTTGCGTTGCAACCTGCAAATCGAAATCAACAGGATGTTCTTTCTGCGCAGATTCATCATCTGTGAGTTGCATGCCAGAAGGGGATTCCACCGCTTGCATCTGTACACTAAACCGTACACCGGTAACCCGATAGAGCAGGTGCGCCAAATTCTCGCACAGGGCAATTTCGCGCAGGATGGTCTCCCCCTGTGCCACAAGCAGGGTAACCTCGTTTTCCTCTAAACGCACTTCCAGAGAATGGGTATATCCATTTATCGGCAAGCCATCTTCTTTCAGGCGTTCCACCAGATAACCTATCTGTTGCGCATCCAGGTTGGAGAGAGGTACTTGTTCCTGCAAAACTACCGTGTGGCCGGGGAAAACATCTTGTAAAAGGCTTTGGGCCTCTTGCCGGGCATCTGGCGGGAACACGCGTGCAGATGCGCATTTAAGTGTCACCTTTCGCAGCTGTTCGTCCACTTTTACGGCGCTTACCTGGGCATTCTCGCAAGCAGCTTTTGCTAGGGGGGCATCAAGCAGCGCCGGGCATAGTTCTATCAGGCGTTTTCCCATGCTCCCCTCCTCTCCGGCAACTTTCGGCTTAAATGATGCCACATGTACACATTTTGTCTATTTCATACATCAGTTCTTCTATATAGCTGCCACGCACTGTGCGCACTTGTTTTCCTTTTACAAACAGCACGGCACTGTCCACACCGCCGGCAAGGCCAATGTCCGCCTCTTTGCCCTCGCCAATACCGTTTACAACGCAGCCCATTACCGCAACGGTAAACTGTTCGCTACGGCCCTGCAGGCGGTTTTCTACCTCGTTTGCAATGGCGGCAACAGGGATGTTCGTTCGCCCGCAAGTGGGGCAACTGATTACCTGTGGGCCCCTCACCGGGTGGCCGGCGGCCCGCAGGATGTTTTTCCCCGCCAAAACCTCTTTTTCCGGCTCGTCCGTCAACGAGACGCGTATTGTATCTCCAATGCCGTCCAAAAGCAGCGTACCGATGCCCACAGCATTTTTCACCACGCCGGCGTCATAGGTACCGGCTTCCGTCACCCCCAAATGCAGGGGATAGTTGCACAGTGTTGCCAGCTTCCTGTAGGCGGCAACGTTCATCACAACATTGCTGGATTTGATGGATATCACAATGTCCATAAAATCCAATTCTTCCAGTATCTTTACATGATACAGTGCGCTTTCAACAAGGGCATCCGCACAAACAGCGCCATATTTGCGTAATATTTCTTTTTCCAGGCTTCCCCCATTCACCCCAATGCGTATGGGCACATTGTGTTTTTGGCATATTTCCGCCACGGCGCGCACGCGTTTATCTTCGCCAATGTTGCCGGGGTTTAGGCGAATCTTATCCACCCCCGCCTCTGCGGCAGCCAGGGCAATGCGATAATCAAAATGAATATCCGCCACAAGCGGGATGGATATGGCCTCTTTGATAGCACCGATCAAATTCACATTGCTCATCGCGGGTACACTTACCCGCAAAATTTCACACCCGGCTTCCTCCAAGCGCCGGGCTTGTGCCACATTGCCCGCCACATCCGCCGCGGGCACGTTCAGCATACTTTGCACGGTTACCGGGGCGCCCCCGCCAACAGGTACCGCCCCCACCATTACGCGCCTTGTCTCTCGTCTCATCGTGTTTTCCTCCATACCCACTTACACAATCAGCTTGCGTATATCGTTGAAGGACACAAACACCATCAGGCACAAAAGCAACACAAGCCCCACAATATTAATTGCTGCTTCATACTTTTTGGGGATGGGTTTGCGGCGGATGCCCTCCAGGACAAGCAGCAGTGTTTTTCCGCCGTCTAAAGCCGGCAGGGGCAGCATGTTCACCACGCCAAGGTTCACGGAAATAAGCGCCAGCAGGTTCACCACATAGCGCCACCCCAGGTTGGTGGCCTTGCTTATTTCGCTTACAATGCCCACCGGGCCGGAAAGTTGGTTGATGGGCAGGCGCCCGGCCACCAGGTCGAACAAAGTGAGATAAATGATGCGGGCGTAGGAGAGCGTGTTGAAAAACGCCTCTTTTATTACGGAGGTAAACGTTTTTTTCACGGCCCATACCTTGAAGCCGATATCCAGGTACTCATACGGCTCCCCGGTGGCTTCGTCTATAATGGCCTCGCCCGTCTCTTCGTTATAGGCGATCTTGGTTTCAAAGGCAATGTTCTCCAGCAGCACTTTTTTGCCGTCGCGCTTCACTTCAAGGTCAAACACGCCGTTTTGGGTGCGGGCAAACTCGTAGTCCAAATCATAAAAAATAAAGGCCCGGCGCCCATTGATGCGGGTGATGATATCCCCCTCTTGCAGGCCGGTGGCTTCGTTCTCCACCCGGGCCACCTCGCGGCTGGCAATGGGTGTGTCACCCACGCCCGTTAACAGCACCAGGGCTAAAAAACCCAACACAAAGTTCATAAAAGCACCGGCGATAATCACCAATATCCTGCGCCATACTGGCGCTTTTTGAAAGGCACGTTCGTCGCTGCTGTCCTCGTCCTCCCCCTCCATGCTTACAAAGCCGCCAATGGGGAACAGCCGCAGGGCGTATTGGGTCTCCCCTTTGCCAAACTTGAACAGCACCGGCCCCATGCCAATGGCAAACTCGTTCACCTTTATGCCGCTCCATTTTGCCACGGCAAAGTGGCCCAGCTCGTGAAAAAAGATGACGGCGCCGAACACCAGCACCGCGATAAGCAATGTCAACATGTGTGTCCTTTCGTTGTTCCTGCGTTAAATATTCTCTCGCACATGGCGTCTTGCCCAGGCGTCGCACGCGTAAACGTCATCCAGGGTGTACCCCCCGGCAAAGCTGTCGGCCAAAAGGCACCCCTCCACCAGGCGGCCTATGTCCGTAAAAGATATCCTATCCTCCAAAAACAATGCCACAGCTTGCTCGTTGGCGCCGTTCGCCGCACAAGGGGCAAGCCCGCCCATTTGGGCGGCGGTGCGGCAAGCCGCAAGGCAGCGGAAGGTCTCCTCGTCCGGTGTCCCAAAGCTCAGGTGGGTAAGGCTTGCAAAGTCCAGCGCCGGGGCGGGCCCGGGCAGGCGCTGTGGCCAGGTAAGGGCGTACTGTATGGGCAGGCGCATGTCCGGCGCACCCAGCTGGGCAATCACCGAGTTGTCGCAAAACTGTACCATGGAGTGGATGATGCTCTCGCGCTGCACCACAATCTCGATTTGCTGCGGCGGCAGGCCGAACAGCCACATGGCCTCGATAAGCTCGAGGCCCTTGTTCATCATGGTGGCGGAGTCTATGGTGATTTTGGCGCCCATCTCCCAGTTGGGGTGGCGCAGGGCCTGTTGCTTTGTCACACCGGCAAGCTGCTGTGGGCTGTAGCCGTAAAACGGCCCACCCGAGGCCGTGAGGATGATTTTTGTAAGAACTTTCGCCGAATATTCGTCCTGCAGGCACTGGAAAATAGCACTGTGCTCGCTGTCTACCGGCAGCAGGTTTGCCCCCGTAGCGGCCTTTTCCTGCATCACCAATGCGCCTGCCGCCACAAGGCTCTCTTTGTTGGCCAGGGCAACATCCGTGCTGCTGGCAAGCGCCGTTAAGGTGGAGGACAGCCCCGCAATGCCTACGATGGCGTTTAGCACAAGCTCTGCCGCACACTCCGCCGCAAGGTTACGGGCGGCATCCTTGCCGGCAAGCAGCTGCAGGCCGGGCACATCCCCCAAGCGGGCGGCCAGGCGGGCAGCGGCGTCCTCATCTGCCACTGCCGCAAAAGCGGGGTGAAATTCCGCAATCTGCTGCTCCAGCACATCAATGCTGCTGTGGGCAGAGAGGCCCACCACCTGCCAGCCAAGTGCACGCACTACGTCCAGGGCCTGCCGCCCAATGGAGCCGGTGCTACCCAGTATCGCGATTCTTTTCTTCATGGGCACATCTGTTTTATGCATCATATCAACCCAGGCGCAGCCGGTAATACACGGCTGTAACCACTATGGTAACCAGCGGTGCAATGAACAAAACACTGTCGAAGCGGTCCAATATACCGCCATGCCCCGGGAAGATGGTACCATAATCCTTGATACCGCACTGCCGTTTCACGGCGGAGGCAAACAGGTCCCCTACGATGCCCAGCACCGAAGCCACCAGCCCCAGCACCACCACCAACAGGTAGTAGGCAATCTTCGTGCGCTCAAACCCGGCAAAGCGTCCCACGCCCTGCATGTACACCACCGTCACCAAAAGGCCTATCAGCATGCTGCCAACCACCCCGCCAACAGCGCCTTCCACCGTCTTTTTAGGGCTGATGACCGGCGCCAGTTTACGCTTGCCAAAGGCACGGCCCGCAAAATAGGCACAGGTGTCCCCTCCCCAGGCATAGGCCAAAATCAACACCACAAAATAGGTGGCGTCATAGCCATACTGGGCCTTGGGCAAAAGGGATTTGAGGTAAATAAACGAGTAAAAGCAGAACACGATGATGGCTGAAAACACCACCATGCCCGAGAGATTGGCAAAGCTGATGCTGTGGAACCGTGCAATGATACAGATGGCCAAAAACAGTACAAACAGGTAAGCCGCGGGCTTCACCATGGGAATGACGATATGGTTGTCTGCCAGCATCACAATCAGGGCCATCAGGGAAAAAGCCAGGAAGATGTACCAGTCCTTCTTGCCGAAACCATAGGCCGAAAAGACCTCGTGAATGGCGATGATGCACACGGCGGCAAACACCAGGTTGAAATAGACGGTCTCGTAGAACACCATCACCACCGCCAGCAGTATCAGCCCCACTATGGCTGTTACAATCCTGGTTTTCATGCGCCGCCGCCTTTCGTGAGAGATTTGGGCCTTTTACTCACCAATGCCGCCAAAGCGGCGGTTCCTGCTGTGAAACTCCTGCACCGCTTCGTCGAAATGCTTCCGGCGGAAGTCCGGCCAGTACAAGTCGGTGAAGAGCAGTTCGGAATACGCGCACTGCCAAAGCAGAAAGTTGGAAATGCGCATCTCACCCGAGGTACGCAAAATGAAATCCGGCATGGGCTGGCCTTTTGTGTACAGGTGGCCTTCCAGCATGTCCTCGTTTATGTCGGCGGGGTTTAGCTTGCCTTCGGCGGCAAGCTGGGCCAACTCTCGCGCGGCTTTTGTAATCTCCTGCTGCCCACCGTAGTTGATGGCGATGTTCAAAATCATACCGGTGCGGCTTTGGGTCTCGCTCTCTATCTCGTCCATCATCTTCTGGTGTGCCGGCAAAAGGGCCGTGCGTTCGCCCAAAAACACCACGCGGTTGTTCTCTTTGCGATATTTGTACAGGCGCTTCAGGCTTTGGCCAAACAGGTCCATAATCACTTCCAGCTCGTCTGCCGGGCGGGACCAATTCTCGGTAGAAAAGGCATAGTAGGTGATGGCGCGCACGCCCTGCTCATTGGCATAGCGGGTGATGTCGTCAAACACGTCGGCGCCCTTTTTGTGCCCGGCGGTACGGGGCAGGCCCCGCTGCTTTGCCCATCGGCCGTTGCCGTCCATAATAATGCCGATGCTGAGCCCTTCTGCGCTGTGGTTTTGTTCCATGGGTCCCTCCTGGCGCACCGCCTCAAAATAAATGCCGCGCACCCGCGCGGCGGCCTTGCGGCGGCAGCCGATGCCTGCCGCTAAATCTCCATGATCTCCCCGGTTTTTGCCTCACACATCCGGTCAATCTCTTTGGTGTTTTTGTCCGTCAGCTTCTGCACTTCGTTTTCCAGGTTCTTCAAATCGTCTTCGGTAATCTCGCTCTTCTTCTTTTGCTGTTTGAAGTCCTCAATGGCGTCGCGGCGGATGTTACGCACCGCCACCTTGGCGTCCTCGCCCAGCTTCAGCACTTCGCGGCTCAGTTGCTTGCGGCGTTCCTCTGTGGGCGAGGGGAACACCAGCCGCATGATCTTGCCGTCGTTGGTGGGGTTAATGCCTATGTCGCTGGTGAGAATGGCCTTTTCAATCTCTTTCATCAGGGTGGAATCCCACGGGCTGATGGTAAGGATGCGGCTTTCGGCCACAGCCACTGCCGCCACCTGGTTGATGGGTGTGGGGGTGCCGTAATAGTCCACCTGAATCTTGTCCAGCACGGCGGGGTTGGCGCGCCCCGCACGGATGGCACCCAGCTCTTTCGAAAGGTGGTTTAGGGCTTTGTCCATTCTTTCGGCATAGGGTTTCAAGGAATCACTGGGCATGGTTACCTCTCCTTTGGCGGCATATTTGTGCCCTCGGCGGGGCTGTATTCTGTGGTTATTCCTGCACCAGGGTGCCTATCTCCTCCCCACGCAGCGCGCGGGAGATATTCTGCGGGTCACTGATATCGAACACCAAAATGGGCAGGTTGTTGTCCCGGCACATGGTGGCAGCGGTAGAGTCCATCACCTTGAGGTTTTGGTTCAGCACCTCAGAGAAGGTGAGCGTTTTATATTTCACAGCGTCGCCGTACTGCTTGGGGTCTTTGTTGTATACGCCGTCTACCATGGTGGCCTTAAATATAATTTCGGCGTTAATCTCCGCTGCGCGCAGGGCCGCCGCAGTATCGGTGGAAAAATAAGGGTTTCCCGTGCCGCAACCCAGCACCACAATGCGTCCCTTCTGCATGTGGCGGATGGCGCGGTTGCGGATATACGGCTCTGCTATGGCCTGCATGGTAATGGCCGTTTGCACCCGCACCGAGGTATCCAGCTGCTCCAGCATATCGGCCACGGCCAGGGCGTTCATCACCGTGGCCAGCATGCCAATTTGGTCCGAGCGGGTGCGCTCTATGGCCGCGCCGTCGCGCCCACGCCAGAAGTTGCCGCCACCCACCACCACGGCCACTTCGGCCCCCAGGGCGTGGGCGTCGCGCACCCCTTCGCAAATGCGGCGGGTGGTGTCCAAATCAATGCCAAAGCCCTTCCCGCCGGCCAATGCCTCTCCGCTCAGCTTCAAAAGGATGCGCCGGTAGCATATCTCCATTAAAACACCGCTTCTCTCTGGTTTTCCGCACACTCGTCACTGCCCTCTATTCTACAATAGTTCCCCGGCAATGTAAAGAAGATTCCCCCTTGTTACACACATTCCACACGCACTAAAAAGGGCGGGTTCTTGCATGGACCCGCCCTTTGAGATATGCTTTTGCCGCAGCATGTGCCGGCTATTTTTTGCCGCTTTTGGCGGTGGCCTTTTTGCCGGTTGCAGCCGGGGCGTTCTTCTGGCCGCGGCCTTCCCACGCCACCCACAGGGGCCCGGCAATGCAGATGGTACTGTACACGCCCGACACCATGCCCATCATCATGGGAAAGGCGAAGGTGAAGATGCTTTCCAGCCCGTACACCAGGGCAAAAATGCACACACAGCCCAGGGCCATCAGCGTGGTGGCCGAGGTGTTGAAGGCCCGCTTGACGCTTTGGTTGATGCTGGTGTTTACCAACTCTGCAAAGGGCATGCGCTTGCCGTACAACGCGCGGTTCTCGCGGATGCGGTCGTAGATAACCACGCTGCTGTTGATGGAGTAGCCAAGGATGGTGAGCAGCACCGCAATGAAGTTGCCCGAAAGCGGGATGCGCAGAACCACAAACACGCCGTACACAATGATAAGGTCGTGCACCAGGGCCACCACGGCGGTGATGCCGCCCCGCCACCCGCCAATTTTGCGGAAACGGATGGCAACATATACAAGGATGAGCGCCGAGGCAAGCACCACGGCCACCAGGCACTTGTACAAAAAGTTCCTGCCTATGGTGGGCTCCACATTGTTTACTTCCAGCGCCTCAAAGGCGTTTTCGGGGAAGTGCTCGTCCAGCGTTGCGCCCAGGCTCTCCGTCTGTTCCAAATCCAGTGTGGTGCTGCCCGGCAGGGTAACGGTAAGGGTTTGGGTGCCGGCGGCATTGCTGCCGGTTTGCAGGGTGGGCTGTATGCCCAAAGTCTCCTCTACCAGCTTTTGGGCCTCGTCCACGTCCAGCGTGCCGGTATAGCTGTACGAGAGGATGGACCCCCCGCGGAACTGTACGTCCATGCCCACGCCAAGGCCCACGGTGGCCACAATGATAACGGCAACCAGCACGGCCGAAATGGCAAACCAGCGCTTGCGGTTCCCCACAATGTTGAAGGGCTTGTTCGCCTGGTCTGCCTGGCCCACTTTCAGTCCGCCGTACAGCACGGGGGACCGCAGCTTTTCAAACTTGGACAGGGACGTTACCATCACGCGGGTGCAGCCCACCCCAAACACGAAGTTCAGCAAAACGCCCCACAGCAGTGTAAAGCCGAAGGAGTAAATGGTGCCGGCCGTGGCCTGCCCAAAAGCGAAGAACACAGGCTTCAAAATGGTGGCAAAGAAACCGTCGGTGGGGCCAAAGGCGCCCATCAGTATCGCCGCAACAATCAGCACCGTAACGTTGCCGTCGATAACCGGCGCAAGCCCCCGGCGGAAGCCTGCCTGCAAGGCGGCATCCAGCTTTTTGCCGCTGCGCAGCTCTTCTTTGATACGCTCGCCCATGATGACGTTGGCGTCCACCCCCATGCCCACGGCCAAAATGATGCCCGCGATGCCCGGCAGGGTGAGGGTGCTGCCGCTGAACACCACAAAAAAGCCGGAGACGATGGCGATGGTGAAGGCCGTTTGCCCCAGCAGGGAAATGCTGGCCACAAAGCCCACCAGCTTGTAGTTCCATATCATAAATAGCACAATGAGGACAAACGCCACAATGCCCGCGATGACCATGGCCCGCAGGGACTGTGCGCCCAGCGTGGGGCTAATGGTGGAATAGCTTTCCGCCTGCAGGGCAAAGGGCAGCGCGCCGGCGTTTATTTTGTCTGCCAGGGCCTTGGCGCTTTCGGCATCAAAGTTCCCGGTAATCACCGCCTCCGAGGCGTTGATGGCCTCGCTGACGGAGGGGTTGCTGATGACGGTGTCGTCCATCCAAATGGAGATGGTGTTGCCCTCTTCCGCTGCCTTGGCGGTGGCCGCGGCAAACTTGGCGGTGCCCTCTTCGCTCAGCTTCAGTTCAACAAAATATTCCCCGGTGCTGTTGTTGCTCACCGCGCCATACTGGGCCGTGGCGCTTATCACGTCGTTGCCCTGCAGTATGATATTCTCGGCCGTTGCCCCGGTGGGCAAGCCGTTTTCGTCCACCTCGTACCCCTCGCGGAAGGTGAGGATGGCCGCGGTGGAAAGCTCTTGTATGGCCGTCTCGGGGTTGAAATCACTCTCCCCCGCCTGCCAGGGGAAACGCAGAATGATGCGCCCACGGCTTACGTCTTTGTACAGCTCATAGTCGTTGATGCCCAGGTTCAACAGGCGCTGCTCCACCACAGACTGTGCCGAGTTCATCTGTTGCTCGGTGGGCTCCACATCAATGGCGGGTGAGAAGGTCACCTCCACGCCGCCCTGGATATCGATACCAAAGCGGATCTCGGACGCGGGCTTTACAATGGGCGTCACGATATCACCATACCGGCTGCTGGCGCCAAAAAAGGTGGTGTATGCCAGAATAAAGATCAGGATCGCTATGAGGAAAAACCAAATCTTCCCTTTTCTCTTCATCGTCTCCTCCAGAGAGATTTATTCACAGGCACTCCATTTTCAGCGCGGGCACAATGGCTGCCGTACGTTACGCAGGCTGGGCCGCCAGCAGTTTTTCCACACTGGCAAGGCGGGTGGCAATGCACAAAAGCTGTGCGGCGGTTTTCAGTTCCTCTATGGGCGGGTAGGTGGGCGCAATGCGGATATGGCTGTCGTTTGGGTCCACCCCATACGGGAAGGCCGCCCCGGCGCCGGTAAGCACCACGCCGGCCTGCTTGCACAGGGCCACCACGCGCTTGGCGCAGCCATCGGGCACAAACAGGCTTAAAAAGTAGCCGCCCTTCGGCTCCGTCCACCGGGCTATGGTCCCGCAGGCATCCAGCTGGCGGTGCAGCTCGTCCACCACCACGCCGAACTTCGGGCGCAGCATCTGCGCGTGCTTTTCCATGTGGTTTTCAAGGCCCACCTTTCGCAAAAAGCGCACATGGCGCAGCTGGTTTATCTTGTCGTAGCAAATGGTCATGGGGAACAGGTATTCGGCCGCTGCCGCAACGTTTTGCACGCTGGCGCCCATGGCCCCCACCCCACCGCCGGAAAACGTCACCTTACTGGTTGAGCAGAACATCAGCGCCCGGTTTTCGTGCCCGGCGGCCCGGCAGGCCAAAAGCAGGTTGGGGCAGGCATAGGCTACCTCGGTAAGGTGGTGCACACCATAGGCGTTGTCCCAAAAAATGCGGAAGTCCGGCGCGGCGGCGTCCATTTTGGCCAGGCGTTGCACCGTTTCGTCCGAGTAGACATATCCATCCGGGTTCGAATAGACCGGGATGCTCCAAATGCCTTTTACAGCCTCGTCCCGTACAAGTTCTTCTACCACGTCCATGTCCGGCCCGGTGGGCAGCATGGGTACCATCAGCAGTTCAAAGCCAAAACTCTCGCTTACGCGGAAGTGCCTGTCGTACCCGGGCGACGGACAGAGGAATTTGATGGTATCGCAGTCTTTCCAGGGCTTGGGGCTTTCGGGAAAGCCGTGGCGCCAGCCCAGGTCCAACATATTGTACATCATGTTCAGGCTGGAGTTGCCCGCCACGAAGGTCTCCTCTATAGTGGTGCCCAGTATCTCCGCAAAAAAGCGGCGGGCCTCGGTGCAGCCCTCCAGCGCGCCATAGTTGCGCACATCGGTGCCGTCCTCGTCCATGTAGTCATCCATCTTCAAAAGCGGCATGGAAAGGTCCAATTGGTCGGGCGCGGGCTTGCCGCGGCTCATGTCCAGCTTCAGGCCCTTGGCCGCAAAGGCGTCATACTCCTTTTGCAGCGCAGCCTGCTCTTGCAGCAGGGCATTTTTGTCCATAGAAAAATAGTCGGCCATACACTTCCCCCTCGGTTGCCGTGGTTTTGTAAAACTATTTGTACTTCCCCCGATTCGCGTACGCGTTTCTTCCACGCTTTCGCAAATACTAAAATATTATAATACAGTTTCCTATATAAAACAAGAGCCTCTCCCTTGACAACGCCCCCCGTTTTTTATAAGATAAGGAAGCGCCCGCTTGCCCGGAGAGATGGCTGAGTTGGTCGAAGGCGCACGACTGGAAATCGTGTATACCCTTTAAAGGTATCGAGGGTTCGAATCCCTCTCTCTCCGCCATATAAAAGCCGCCATGTTTCAAACGAAGCATGGCGACTTTTTCATTTCTGTGTGCTGTTTGGCAAGCCCTACGGCTTTTTGATGAACAGCCCGGCCACCCCGCCCACCAGGGCCAGCGCGCCCATGGCACAAAAAGCCGGCAAATAACCGCTGGAGGAATACACCGCCGCCATGATGGTGGGGCCGATAAACGCCGTGATGAACCCGGGCATAAACACCAGGCTAAAATTGCTGGCGTAATATTTGCTGCCATACATGGTGCGCACAAACGAGGCCGGGTGCCCCACCGAGCCACCATAGGCCATGCCGATGATGATGAAGCTGACGATGAGCAGCACCACATTGGAGGTTGCCAGGCCCGCGATGGAAATGCCAAAGCCAACAAGGGCCGTAATGCTAAGCAGCATGCGTATTTTGGTAATGCCCAAAATATCGCACAAGGTGCCCCAGAAAAAGCGGCTTACCCCGTTTGCCACCGAAAGGCCGCTGGTGGCCACAGTGGCAAGGGCCACGGTGGCCCCAATGGAGGTTGCAGCCGTGGCCGCCTGGCCCACCACCGCCATGCCCGCCGTAACAATGCCGGTTTGCCACAGCATGAACAGCCAGAACGACGGCCGCCGTATCACCTGAGAGGACGGCATGTCTTCGCCCTGCACGTCAGGGTTGCTTTTGCGCTCGGCGGGTTTTGGGAACACCGCGTCCTTCGGCGGCGTTTTCATAAAGAAAGACACAAACAGCACCACCGCCGCGGCCACAATGCCAATGGTGATGAACGTACGCTCGATGCCGATGATGCCGAACAGCCGGGCCACCTGGGTGCCCACCACCAGTGTGGACATGCCAAACGCAAGCAGCAACATGCCCGAGGCCATGCCGGGTTTATCGGGAAACCAGCTTACAATAACACTGATGGTGGGGCTGTAGGATAGGCCGATGCCAAAACCGATGAGCACACCATAGGTAAGGTACAGCTGCCACACGCTGGACACATAGGCGGAGGAGATAAAGCCCGCCAAAAGGCACACGGTGGTGATAATCATGTTCACGCGTATGGAGGTTTTATTCACCAAAAAGCCGCCCACCACGTTGGCGATGTTGAACATCACCATGCAGATGGTAAACACCATCGAGGTTTCGGCACGCGTCCACCCGTGGGCGGCCTCCAGCGGCTCTGCAAACAGAGACCACGCATACACCACGCCTGCAAAAATGAACAAAAGCATCCCCAAAAGCAAGTACGGCCATCTTTTCAGTTTTCCGGTTTTCATTCCCACACCCAAATTCCCTCTTTGCTCAATATTTCAAATTCCGCTGCTATTAAAACGATATTATACTGCTTTTGGCGCGCCTATACAAGCGTTTCTTTTTGCTTCACTCCAGCGGCCCCTCTGCAAACACTCCATTTTGCAGTTGCACCACATGGCCAAAGCCCGCCTTTTGCAGCACCGCTGTAGCTATCTCGTACCCGGCATCCAGCATGCGGGCACTATGGGCATCGCTGGTGATAATCATTCGCGCGCGGCGCTGGGCAGCATGCTTCAGCAAAAAAGGCGCGGGGTACGGCGCATCGCGGTGCCCCCGGGCAATGGCGCCGGTGTTCACCTCCACCATGCCGCCATAGGGCAGCACTACCTCCAGCACTTCATCAAAGGCCTCCAGCAGCATGCTGCGGTAGGCGGGGCTCTCCTCGTTAAACAGCACGTTCCCGCGGTTGTACTTCACCGGCAAATCGAAATGCCCCACCACCGTGGGGGCATACTGGCGCACACCCGCCACCGCGTCGGCATAATATTGCCGCAGCAGGGCCACCATGTCTCCGCCATAATATTGCTGTGCCGCTTTTGCCAATAGTTCACGTCCGGCGTCCACCGCAATGTACACCCCCGGCTGTGGCACCACATAGTGCCGGGAGGCAATGATATAGTCGTACAGCTCTTTTTCCACCGGCAGGCAGGTGTCTTGCTCAATGCCGCAGGCAATATCCAGCCGCCCTGCAAACGCCCGCTGCAAGGCGCGAATTTCTTCTGCGTACTGTTCCTCGTTTGCCACGCCGGGGCAGGTAGCGTCAAACGGGGCGGGCGCATGGGAAGAAAAGCCAAGCCCGCTAAACCCCAGCGTAAGGGCGGCCTGCACCATTTCCAGCGGGGTGTTCTCGCCGTCGCACTGGGTGGTGTGGGTATGGATGTTGGAGCGCATTTTCACTGCATCGTCTCCTGCTTCACTTTTTCGTCCACCACATGGCGCTTGGCCAGCTCTGCCAACACGTCGCCCGGCGCAATGCCGCACTCGGCCATCAGCACCAGGATATGGTAGCACAAATCGGCAATTTCAAACACCGTCTCTTCATCGTCTTTTTTGGTGGCGGCAATCAGCACTTCGGCGCCTTCCTCCCCCACCTTTTTCAATATCTTCTCCCGGCCTTTTTCAAACAAATAGCTTGTGTAGCTGCCCTCTTTGGGGGCGGCTTTTCGCTCCAAAATCAGCCCATACAGGCCCTGCAGGGTGATGCCGGGCCCTTGCTCTGCCTCCAAAACAGGCGTGTAAAAGCAGCTTTCCTGCCCGGTGTGGCAAGCCGGCCCTTCCTTGATGACTCGCACCACCAGCGCGTCGGCGTCACAGTCGGCCACAATATCCACCACATGCTGCACGTTGCCGCTGCTCTCGCCCTTGCGCCACAGGGTTTTGCGGCTGCGGGAGTAAAAGCAGGTGCGCTTTTCCCTAAGGGTAATGGCCAGGCTCTCCGCATTCATATAGGCCAGGGTAAGCACCTGGCCGGTGTGGTAGTCCTGCACAATGGCGGGAATCAACCCTTTTTCGTCGAATTTCAAATCGGGCGCTTCGTTTTTCATGCCTCGCCTCCTGTATATACCTGCCGCATGGGAATGCCCTGTTGCGCAAGGTAGGCCTTCAAATCGGCAATGGCCACCTGGCGGTAGTGGAAGATAGACGCCGCAAGGCCGGCGTCTATGCCCGGCTGGGCAAACAACTCTACAAAATGCTGCATGTTGCCCGCCCCGCCCGAGGCTATGATGGGGATGTCCACCCGCTGCGCAATGGCGGAGAGCAGGGGCAAGTCAAAGCCCTCTTTCACGCCGTCGGTGTCCATGCTGTTCACCACCAGTTCCCCGGCGCCCAGTTCTTTGCCTTGCACGGCCCATTCCAGCGCGTCTATGCCGGTGTCCTTTCGGCCGCCGTTCACAAAAATGTGAAACTTGCCCTCCACGCGTTTTATGTCCATGGAAAGCACCACACACTGGCTGCCGTAACGCTTGGCCCCTTCTTCGATAAGCCGTGGGTTTTTTACCGCGCCGGAGTTGACACTCACCTTGTCGGCCCCGCACTTCAGCACCCGGTCAAAGTCCTCTATGTGGTTGATGGCCCCGCCCACTGTAAGCGGGATGAACACCTGGGCGGCCACGCGCTTCAGCACGTCGGTAAAAAGCCCGCGCCTCTCGGCAGAAGCGGTGATGTCGTAAAACACCAGTTCGTCCGCTCCCTGGCGGTTGTAAAACTCTGCCAGCACCACAGGGTCCTCCACGTCGCGGATACCCTCGAAATTCACCCCTTTTACCACCCGGCCGTCCCGGATATCGAGGCAGGGAATGATACGTTTGGTAATCATAGGCCCTCCTTGCCGCGTGGCGGCTTTCCCTTCGCCATGGTCAGGGCTTCGGGCAGGGAAAGGGTGTTCTCGTACAAGGCCTTGCCCAGTATGGCGGCATACAGCCCCATTTGGCGCAAAGCGGCAATGTCTGCAAGTGTGGATACCCCACCCGAAGCGGTGAAGCACACCCCCTCGATGCCGGCCAGGGTTTCATACACTTTCAGGTTGGCGCCTTTTTGCGCACCATCGCGGCTTATGTCCGTGTATATAATATACTTTACACCGATATTCTGAAGTTCGTGGCAAAAGTCCACGCTGTCCGCGTCCGACGTGGAGAGCCAGCCTTCCACGGCCACTTTGCCGTCTCGGGCATCAACCCCAATGGCAACCTTTTCCGGGTATTTCTCCACCATTTCCCGGGTGAAGGCGGGAGCCTTCAACGCGGCGGTACCCAAAATTACCCGGCCCACCCCTGCGGCAAAACACGCTTCCACCGTGGCGGCATTGCGTATGCCCCCGCCCAGTTCCACAAACAGGCCGGTGCCTTCTGTAATGTGCCGCACCGCCGCAAAGTTGCGGGGGGCGCCTTCCTTCGCGCCATCCAGGTCTACCAGGTGTAAGCAGGTGGCGCCCTGTTGTTCAAAACGGCGGGCATAGGCCAGTGGGTCGTCGCCGTATTGGGTCTTTTGGGTATAGTCCCCCTGGAACAGGCGCACCACGCCGCCGCCCAGCATGTCTATGGCGGGGAAAATCTCCATCAGGTCACCTCCGCAAATGCTTTCAGCATGGCCAGCCCCACGTCCCCGCTTTTTTCCGGGTGGAACTGGGTGCCGAACACATTTTTGTTCTGCACTACGCCGGGCACCATCACACCATACTCGCTTTGGGCCACAAGGGCTTCCTCGCAGCCCGTGGCATAAAAGCTGTGCACATAGTAAAAGTAGTCGTCATCGCCGGTATACTTCAGCAGGGGGCTTCGGCCATGCACCTTTTCCAGACAGTTCCAGCCCATGTGGGGCACCTTGTAGTTGTACCCGCCGGCACGCAGGGCATCTTCCAGTGGCAGCACCTTGCCTGCCACCAGGCCCAGGCCCGCGTGAGTGCCGAACTCCCGGCTTTCGTCAAACAGCAACTGCATGCCAAGGCAAATGCCCAGCAGGGGTTTTCCCTGCCCGGCAAGGCGGCGCAAAGGCTGTGCAAGGCCCGTTTGGCGCAGCTTTTCCATGGCGTCGCCAAAGGCCCCCACCCCCGGCAGAATAACCCGCTCGGCGCTTTCCAGCACCGCCACATCCCCCGTCACCGTGGCCGCAAGGCCCAGCGCCGCCAGGGAACATTGCAGGCTGAACAAGTTCCCCACGCCATATTCCACAATTGCCGTCATGCGTTTTCCCCCGGGTTCCATCGGTTTCTGTGCGTTGCCGCCTTTGCCTCGTCGTCCCAAGCCTGCAAACCACCCGTGCAGGGGGCCTGCCTACACCAGCGTGCCTTTGCTGGAGGGGATCTGCCCGTCGGCGCGCGGGTCTATCTTCACCGCGGTGGCCAGGGCCCGGGCAAAGCCCTTGAAGGCCGCTTCTGCAATGTGGTGGCTGTTGCCCCCGGCCAGCTGGCGCACATGCAGGGTCATCCCGGCCTCGCGCGCATAGGCGGCAAAAAACTCCTTCACCAGCTCGGTGTCGAAGGTGCCTATCTTCTCCGTAGGCAAGTCCACCTCAAAATACAGCCCGCCCCGGCCACTAACGTCCAGGCTTGCCAACACCAGGGCTTCGTCCATGGGCAACAGCATGGAGCCATAGCGGAAAATACCCGCGCAGTCTCCCAGTGCTGCGGCAGTGGCGCGCCCCAGCACAATGCCCACGTCCTCCACGCTGTGGTGGTCGTCCACCTGCACATCGCCCTGGCAGGTAAGGGAGACATCGAACCGGCCGTGCTTGCAAAAAAGCTGCAGCATATGGTCTAAAAACCCCACCCCGGTGGCTATCTCGGCTTTGCCGGTGCCCTCCAGGCGCAGGGTACAGGTGATGTTCGTCTCGCTGGTTTTTCGCTCTATGTTGGCTGTACGCATTGTCTGCCCCGCTTTCAGTCTTTTGTTTCGCGCAGTATCTTCCGCAGTTCAAAGAAAAACTTGTCCATCTCCTCTTTGGTGCCAATGGTAACGCGCAGCCAGTTTTGGATGCGCGGCTGGTCAAACCAGCGCACCAGCACCCGGCGCTCTTTCAAAAGGGTGTACAGCTCCTGCGCCGGCATGGTCTCGTGGCTGCAAAACAAGAAGTTGGCGTGGCTGTCTGTGCATTCAAAGCCCATCTTCTCCAGGGCCCGTGCCGTCTCGGCCCTGGTTTGCACTATGCTGCGGCAGCATTTGTCGTGGTATGCTTCGTCCCGTATGGCCGCTGTGCCGGCCGCCAGGGTGGTACGGCTAAGGTTGTACGGGTTGAAGCTGAACCGCACCCGGTTTAAATCCTCAATAAGTTCTTTTGAACCCATGGCATAGCCCAGGCGCCCGCCCGCCAACGCGCGAGACTTGGAGAACGTGCCCACCACCAATAGATTATTATACTTGGTAAGCAAGGGCACGGCACTTTCACCGCCAAAGTCCACATAGGCTTCGTCCATTATCACAAGGCTGCCCGCGTTGTTCTGCAAAATGTCCTCCACCTGCCTGCGGGAAAGGGCCAGGCCCGTGGGAGCGTTGGGGTTGGCAATAAAAATGGTGCGGCCCATGCCGTAGTAGTCCTCGGGCACAAGGGAAAAATCCTCCCGCAGGGGTACAAGGGTATGTTGCACCCCGTACAAAGCACAGTACACCGGGTAAAAGCCATAAGTGATGTCCGCAAAGGCGGCGCCCTGCGGGCACAGCGCCTGGAAGCAGAACGCCAATATCTCGTCGCTGCCGTTGCCAAAAAACACGCAATCCGTCTCTACGCCATAATAGGTGGCAAAGCTCTCGCGCAGCTCGTGTGCGGCGGGGTCCGGGTAGCGGTTCAAGCATGCCACTTCGCTTGCCACCGCCAGCTGCACCTTTGGCGAGGGCGCAAACGGGCTCTCGTTGGTGTTCAGCTTGGTGTAGTCTGCGTCTCGGGGTTGCTCGCCCGGGGTATAGGGCTGCAGCGCCGCGTATTTTGCGTCCAAATACTGTGACATCATCCACCTCTTATGCTTCTTCGTCCTTTGGCATGCGCACGGCTACACTGTTTGCGTGTGCCTGCAGGCCCTCGCTTTCGGCAAAGCGGCGCACCATGGGGGCCGCTTTGGCCAGGGCATCGCGGGAATAGTACAAATAGCTGCTTTTTTTGATGAAATCGTCTACCGAGAGTGGGGAGTAAAACCGCGCGGTGCCCCCGGTGGGCAGGGTGTGGTTGGGCCCGGCAAAATAGTCGCCCAGGGCCTCGGGGGTGTGGTGGCCCAAAAACACACTGCCGGCATTTTGCACCAGCGGCAGCAGTGCAAATGGTTCCTCCACGCACAGCTCCAGATGTTCCGGCGCAAGGCCGTTGGCAATTTTCAGTGCCTCTTCCACGCTTTGCGCCAGAATGATGCGCCCGTTGGCCGCAAGGCTGGCCGCGGCAATCTCTTTGCGGGAGAGGGCCTTCAGTTGTTCCGCCAGCTGTGTCTGTACTTCACTTGCCAGCGCCTGGCTGGTGGTTACCAGCACGGCGGCGGCGTTTTCGTCGTGTTCTGCCTGGGCCAGCATGTCTGCCGCCACCACCACCGCGCTGGCGGTATCGTCCGCCACCACCAGCACGTCGCTGGGGCCGGCCACCATGTCAATGTCCACAAGGCCGTACACCAGGCGCTTGGCCGTGGCCACATACAGGTTGCCCGGGCCCACTATTTTGTCCACCGTGGGGATGCTTTCTGTGCCGTAGCACAGCGCCGCCACAGCCTGGGCGCCCCCCACCTTGTAAATCTCCTGCACGCCGGCAATGTGGGCCGCCGCCAAAATGGGCGCCGCCACCTTACCATCGCGCCCGGGCGGGGTAACCATCACAATGCGCTGCACCCCGGCAATTGCCGCGGGGATGCTGTCCATCAAAACGGTGCTGGGGTAGGCCGCGGTGCCCCCCGGCACATAAATGCCCACGCGTTGCAGGGGCAAAATGCGCTGGCCCATCACCACGCCTTCTTCTTCGGCCATCACAAAGCCCTGGCGCACCTGTTTTTTGTGGTAGGCCTCAATATTGGCCGCAGCTTTTCGCATCACGCGCAGCAGTTCTTCATCCACCTCGGCAAGGGCCGCTTGTATTTCCTCTTCGCTTACCCGCAGGGTGTCGGGCGCCGCACCGTCAAACCGCAGGGTATATTCCCGCACAGCTTCGTCGCCCCGCGCCTTCACGTCGGCCAGTATCTGCGCCACAGCGGCGCTCACGTCGGGAGCCTCTTCCTCGCGCCGGCACAATATCTCTTCAAGGCTTGTTTTTCGGCTGTCAATCACTTGCATACTATCTCTCCCAGGCGCTCGGCCAGCGTGCGGATAATCTCCTCTTTGAAGCGCCAGGCGGCGCGGTTGGCAATCAGCCGGGCGCTGGAGGGCGCAATATCTGCCAGCACCACAAGGTCGTTCTCTTTCAGGGTTTTGCCGGTCTCCACAATGTCCACAATCACGTCTGCCAAGCCCAAAAGCGGCGCAAGTTCTATGGACCCATGCAGCTTGATGATTTCCACCGAGCGGCTGTGCGCCGCGTAATAGGCCCTGGCCACCGCGGGGTACTTTGTGGCCACGCGCAGGGGGCGGGCGGCGTCCTCGCAAAAGCCCTGGCGCCCCGCCACCGCAAGGCGGCATTTCCCCAGCTGCAGGTCCAGCAGCTCCAACACGTCGGCGCCGCTCTCCATCAACACGTCCTTACCCACCACGCCAATGTCCGCGGCGCCATGCTCCACATAGATGTCCACATCGGTGGGTTTTACCAAAAAGTAGCGTACCCGACTGTTTTCGTCCTCCAACACCAGCTTACGGCCCTTTTCCAGCATCTCCCCACAGGGGAAGCCCGCCTTCTCAAACAGGCGGTACACCTGGTC
>JAJDGD010000020.1 GCA_030265505.1 Ruminococcaceae bacterium OttesenSCG-928-O06
CGGCAAAAAAGGCAGCGAAAATAAGCCCATGCGTTTCCGCGTGGTGTCTTTGTTTTGCGTGTTTGTGCTGGCGGTGGGGCTGCTGGGCTGGCGGCTGGGGGTTTTGCAAATAGACCAGGCCGCCGAGTGGGAGGCGCGTGCGTCGCGCCAGCAGCTTTCCAGCGTAACCATTGTGCCGCAGCGCGGCAACATATACGACGCCAACTTGAAGCTGCTGGCCCAAAGCGCCACGGTGTGGACGGTGGTGTCCAGCCCGGACGTGCTGGTGCAAAGCCGCCTGAAAAACAGCGGCACCGAGACCGATGCCGCGCGCGTTGCCTCGCAGAAGCTGGCCGAGATACTAGATTTGGACGAGGGCGTGCTGTATGAGAATTTGGCAGACAGCACGAAAATGTACTACCGGGTGAAGGCCAAAATAGAAAAGCCCGTGGCAGACGAGATACGCGCCATGTGTACCGAATACAACATTGGCGGCATCTACCTGCAGGAGGACACCAAGCGGTATTACCCCTATGAGGAGATGGCCAGCACCGTGCTGGGCTTTGTAGGGGCCGACAACGACGGCCTGGAGGGCATTGAACGCTGGTACGACGAAGTGCTGGCCGGCACCCCCGGCCGCAGCATGACGCTGATAGACGCGCTGGGCCGCGAGATACCCACAGCGGGGGAGGGCACCACCTACGCCGCCGACGACGGCCACAGCATTGTTACCACCATTGTTACCGAGATACAGCGCAGCCTGGACACATACCTGGCGGCGGCGGTGGAAAAATACAACGCGCGAGAGCGAGGCTTTGCTATTGCCATGGATGCGAACACCGGGGCCATCTTGGGCATCTCGGTATACCCCAGCTACAACCCCAACACCCCGTATGAGATACAGGATGCGGACGCCCTGGCCCTGCTGGAACTGATGATACCCGGCAGCGAGGAACGCAGCCGCGCCCAGGGCGAGGCGCGCACCCTGCAGTGGCGCAACAAGGCCCTGGCCGACACCTATGAGCCGGGCTCCGTCATGAAGATCATCACCGCGGCGGCGGCGCTGGACAGTGGCATATATACCCAGGAGAGCGGCTTCACCTGCAGCGGCAGCCTGCAGGTGGCAGACCATATCATGAGCTGCGCCGGCGACCCGCCCGCCCGCCACGGTACCATCAGCCTGCGCGAGGCGCTGATAGAAAGCTGCAACATCTCCTTTATACAAATGAGTGCCGGCATGGGCACAAGCACCTGGTATGACTACCTGCGGGCCTTTGGCCTTACCGAACCCACGGGCGTGGATATGCCGGGCGAGCCGAGCCAGAACGCCATCAACAACCTGATATACAGCGAAAACCGCATGGGCCCCACAGAGCTTGCCAGCTGCTCTTTCGGGCAGAGCAACAAGTACACGGCGGTACAGATGATTACGGCCATATGCGCGGCGGTGAACGGCGGCAACCTGATGCAACCGTACATTGTGGCACAAGAGCTGGACGCCGATGGCAATGTGGTGAAAAACTACGAACCCGTGATAAAACGCCAGGTGGTTTCGCCCGACACCAGCGCCCAGATACGCGATATTCTGGAAGACCTTGTGACCAACACAACCAACGGGCAAAACGCCTATGCCGCGGGTTACCGCGTGGGGGGCAAAAGCGGTACCTCGCAAAAGCTGGATGTGATGCTGCAGGAGGACAGGGAAGACGCGTTTATCTCCAGCTTTGTGGGCTTTGCCCCGGCAGATAACCCCCAGGTGGTGGTGCTGCTGGCTTTGGACGAGCCCGAAGACACCCAGATGGGCAACTACTTTGGCGGGCGCCTGGCCGGGCCCTATGTGCGGGAGATTTTGAAGGACTGCATGCAGGTGTACGGGGTGGACCCCATTTACGAGACGGACGAAGAGCTGGCCCGCAGCACGGTTTCCACCCCCAAATGCACAGACAACGACGTGATGCGCGCGCAAACCATTTTGAACAGCGCAGGCCTTTTCAGCCATGTAGTGGGCGGCGGGGACACCGTGATTGGCCAGTGCCCGGCGGCCTATAGCCAGATGCCCTATGGGGGGGAGGTGGTGCTGTATACCGATGCCTCTATCCCGCAGGAACAGGTGACCATGCCCGACCTTATGGGACGTACCGCAAAAAGCGCAACGGACCTTTTGCGAAGTATGGGGTTGAATGTGCTTACCGACGGCGCGCCGGATGCCGGCAGCGGCGTGGTGGTAATTGAACAGAGCATCGCCCCCGAAACGCAGGTGCCGCGCGGCACCATGGTAACGCTGATTATGGAGGACAACACCCGCGTGGTGGACCATTAGCTACAGGTACGCAGGCCGAACCCCCGAGGAAGCCGAAGGGGAACTGCCCGGAAAATAGATTGGATAAACAGGCGGGCTTGGGCTGCCCGCTGATGCCCCGCCGAAAGGCGGGGCAAAGCCCGGTAAAAGGCAGAGTTGGGCCGAACCCACAAGCCGCGGCGAAGGGGAACGGCGGAAAACACAAAAAGGGGGGGCGTGCAGGGTGGAATACAGCCGGCTTTTGCAGGATGTACCCTATACCGGCACGCCCCCACATGGCGTGGCGGCCGGCCTTGCGCAGGACAGCCGCAAGGTGGTGCCGGGCGGGGTGTTTGTGTGCATAGAGGGCCGCGGCCACGACGGCCACGCCTTTGCCGAAGACGCCCTTGCCGCCGGTGCCGCCATGGTGGTAAGCCAGCGGCCCCTGGGCCTTGCGGGCGAGGTGCTGATAAAAGACACCCGGGCTGCCTATGCCCAGATGAGCCAGAACTTTTTTGGCCGCCCGGCCGAAAAACTGCGCCTTGTGGCGGTAACGGGCACCAACGGTAAAACCACCGTGGCCACCGTGCTGAAGCATACGCTGGAGAACCTGGGGGTACAATGCGGGCTTATCGGCAGTGCGCAAAACGAGATAGGCGCCGAGGTGGTGCCGGCCAAGTTTACCACACCGGAGGCCTTTGACTTAGCTGCCCTGATGGCCCGCATGGTGGGTGCGGGCTGCACCCACCTGGTGATGGAGGCCAGCAGCCAGGCCCTGGCGCAGGGGCGGCTGGCAACGCTGCGGTTTGCGCTGTCCATATTCACCAACCTGACGGTGGACCATTTGGACTACCACGGCACCATGGAAGAATATTTTGCGGCCAAGCGCCTGCTTTTTTTGCAAAGCGAGGAGATGCTGGCCAATTTGGACGATGAATATGGCCGGCGCCTGCTGGGGGACAAAGAGCTATGCGGCCCCGGTGGCGTTTTGCGGCGGGCGTGCAGTTTTTCCGCCTTGGCCGACGCCGCGGATTTTACCGCCCGCAACATAGACTTACAGGCCGCGGGGGTGCGCTTTGCCTTTTTAAGCGAGGGGCATCTGCACCGGGTGGCCTTTCCCATACCCGGAGAGTATAGCGTGGCCAACGCCCTGGCGGCAGGCGGTGCGGCGGTGATGCTGGGGCACGAGCCGGCTGCCGTGGCAAAGGCCCTTACGCAAAGCGGCGGCGTGAAAGGCCGCAGCCAGGTGCTGTACAGTGGCCGCTTTACGGTGATACGGGACTTTGCCCACACCGCCGACGGAATGGACAAGCTGCTTTCCGCCCTGCGGCCCTATGCGCCAAAGCGGCTGGTTGTGCTGTTTGGCTGCGCGGGAGACCGCGAGGAGACAAAGCGCCCCGCTATGGCCGAGGCCGCCCTGCGCTGGGGGGACGAGATTTTTTTGACGAGCGACAACCCCCGCACCGAGGCGCCGGCCCACACCATGGCCGCCGCGCGCGAAGTGCTGGAGGCAGGCGGCAAACCCTTTGCCGCCATAGAGGACAGGGCCGAGGCGGTGCACGCAGCCCTGCAAAGCCTGCAGGAGGGCGACGTGCTGGCGCTGTGCGGCAAAGGGCACGAGGACTACCAGGTGATGAACGGATATACGCTATATTTAGACGAAAAAAGCCTGGTGGAGGAATGGATACACAATATGGGGGTGTAAATGCCTCAAAATGTGGTATAATAACACTGTTTATGGGCCGGCGCGCCCTGTAGCGGCGCCGCAGGGCCCCAAACGCCCGGGATGACACACGAGGAGAACCATGAAAAAACGAGGCGGAAAGATATTGGCGCTGGTGTGCGTGCTTTTGCTGTGCTTCCAGTTTGTGCCGCTGGACGTAGCGGCGCGCGAGATGCAGGAAGTGCAGCAGGAGATTGCCGACAAACGCGCTGAGCTGAACAAGATTGCCGAGGATATCAAAAAGAACGAGAACAACAAGGCCTATGCAGAGCAGCAGTTGGCGGTGTTCCAGCAAAGGTACGATGAATTGATTGTGCTGATTGCCGAGCAGCAGGCCCTGCTGGACAAAAAGGGCGCAGAGCTGGACCTGAAAGTGGAAGAGCTGAACGAGACGCGCGAGCATATACGGGAAAACACCGATGCCGCCGTGACACGCCTGCGCGCCATCTACGACATGAACAGCACCAGCGCGGTGCTGGCCGCAGTGCTGGCGGTGGACAGCTTCACCGATTTTTTGGTGGTGACCGACGGCTTGCAGCGCGTGAGCCAGCGGGACACCCAGCTGCTGGACACCCTGGAAGAGCTGCAGGGCCGCCTGGATTTGCAGCGTGCCGACATTGAACAGCATATAGCCAACCTGGCCGAGGAGATGGACCAGCTGCACGCCGCCCGCGCCGAGACCGAGCAGAACATGCAGGAGATGCGGGAGGTGATCGTGCGCTCCAACGCGAACATCCAGCTGAAGCAGGAGCAGCAGGAGCAAACCGAGGAAGAATATCGCCAGCTGATTGCCGAGATGAATGAGATTATGCGGAAGCTGAACTCCAACGGCAGCGTGGCGGGCGACGGGTCCATCCGTTACTCCGGCGCCATGGTGTGGCCGGTGCCCGGGCACTACCGGGTAAGCAGCGTGTTTGGAGACCCCCGCAGCAACACCCGCAGCCACTACGGCATCGATATCCCCGCCGAGACCGGCACCAGCATTGTGGCGGCGGGCGACGGCACCGTGCTTACGGCAGAGTGGCACTACAGCTACGGCTACTACCTGGTGCTGGACCACGGCCAGGGCCTGCGCACGCTGTATGCGCACTGCAGTTCTCTGGACGTGTATGTGGGGCAGTATGTGGGCGCGGGAGACCACATTGCCAAGGTGGGCAACACAGGCAACAGCTATGGCGCCCACTTGCACATAGAGGTGCACGAGAGCGGTGTGCGCCAAAACCCTGAGAATCCCCAATATCTGGGCAAGCCCGCATACTAACCCGCCCGCTGAACGCATACACCCCGCGGCACCGCCGCCCAACCCGAGGATACACCGTGCAGCCAACCAAAGCCGGCATTTTGCTGAAAGACATAGCCCAAAGCGTGCCTGAAACGCTTACCCTGGCGGGCGTGGTGACCGACAGCCGCGCCGCTGCGCCGGGCTGTGTGTTTGTGGCCATAAAAGGCGAACGGGTGGACGGGCACGACTATGCCGCCGAGGCGCTGGCCAAGGGCGCGGCGCTGGTGGTGGCCGGCCGGCCCATAGCCGGCATACCCACCGAAAAAACCGTGCTGGTAGAGGATGTGCTGGACGCGATGATAGCCATGGCGGCCAACTACCGGGCGCAGTTTTCCCCCATGGTGCTGGGGGTTACCGGCAGCGTGGGCAAAACCAGCACCAAGGAGTTTTGCGCGGCGGTGTTTTCTGCCTTTGGGCAAACCCTGAAGACCGAGGGCAACCAGAACAACGAGATAGGCATGCCGAACACCCTGTTCCGCCTGGACGAGCACACCCGCTATGCCGTGGTGGAGATGGGCATGCAGCATTTGGGGGAGATCCACAAACTCACCATGGCAGCGGCGCCCTGCGGGGCTGTGATTACCCGCATAGATGCCGCCCACATAGAGCATTTGGGCAGCATGGAAAACATTGTGAAGGCCAAGCTGGAAATTTGCGACGGCCTGCCCCCCGGCGCCCCGCTGGTGCTGTGTGGCGACGATGAGTGGCTGCAAAACGCCGCGGTGCCCAGCCATGTAAAGCCCGTGTACGCGGGCCTTGGTGGCAACAACGAGGTGCGGGGCGAAAACGTGCGCCGTGCCGCCCATGGCCTTTTGTTCGATATTGTGGACAAACAGTATGGCGAGTACGAGGCCTTTGTGCCCTCGGTGGCGCGGCACGACGTGCAGAACGCCCTGCTGGCCTACGCCGCAGCCACGCGCCTGGGGTTAAACGCCCTGCAAGCCGCGGCGGCCCTGGCGGCCAGCACGGCGCCGGGCAGCCGCCACCGCCTGGGCCGCGTGCGGGGCATACAGGTGATAGAGGACTTTTACAACGCGGGGCCCCAAAGCATGAAGGCCGCGCTGGAGACCCTGGCCGAGGTGGAGACCGAGGGGCGGCGCATTGCCGTTTTGGGGGACATGAAAGAGCTTGGGGCGCTTTCTGAAGATGCCCACAAGGCCCTGGCGCCCATAGCCCAGCAAAACGGGGTGGACCTGTTGGTGACGGTGGGGCCCTTGGCGGCCCTGGCGGCCCAAAACGCCGCAAAACGCGGGTTGGCTACCGCCGTGTGCGAGAGCAATGAGGAAGCGGCCACTCTGCTGCGCAAAGAGGCAAAGCCCGGCGACACCGTACTGCTAAAGGCCAGCCGTGGCATGAAGTTTGAGGAGATTTTACAGGCGTTTGGGGAATAGGGCGCTGTGTGCGAGGGTTATTTCGCCGCAAACCCACCACAAAACAGAGAGGGGGAGGAGAGATGCAGCAACTTGCCATGCTGGCCGCGGCGGCCATAGGGCTGTTTGTTACCGCGCTTGCGGGTAAGTTTCTCATCCCCTACCTGCGCAAAATAAAGTTTGGCCAAACCATCAACGAGATTGGCCCCAACTGGCACAAGGAAAAGCAAGGCACCCCCACCATGGGCGGCTTTTTGTTCATCATAGGCAGCGTTGCGGCGGTGGGTATCTCCTGGCCTATTTTGATGGCCGCCGGCCTGGTGGAGCCGGACGCCGAGGCGGGGCTGCTGGTGCTGGGCATCTTCACCGCGTTGGCCTTTGCCGCCATTGGCTTTATAGACGACTACATGAAAGTGGTGCGCAAGCAAAACCTGGGGCTGAACGCCCGCGGCAAGCTGGTGATGCAGGCGCTGGTCACCCTCAGCTTTTTGATAACGCTGCACCTTTTGGGGCGCCTTTCTACCATCGTGCGGCTGCCGTTTTTCGGCGTGGTGGACTTTGGCATCTGGTTTTACCCCCTCAGCTTCGTGCTCATCATAGGCATGGTGAACGCCGTAAACCTTACCGACGGCCTGGACGGCCTTGCCTCCAGCGTTACCCTGTGGGTGATGTGTGGGTTTATGCTGCTGCTGGGCGCCTTTGGCCGCATGCAGCTGGCGCTGTGGGCGGCGGCCCTGGCGGGCAGCTGCGTGGGCTTTTTGTTCTGGAACTTCTACCCCGCCAAGGTGTTTATGGGCGACACCGGCAGCATGTTTTTGGGCGGTGCGGTGGTGGCCCTGGGCTACTGCATGGGCCGGCCGGACATCCTCATCATCCTGGGGTTTTTGTACCTGGTAGAGGCCTTCAGCGTAATGATACAGGTGTGCTATTTCAAGCTGACGCACGGCAAGCGCCTGTTCAAGATGACGCCCATCCACCACCATTTCGAGCTGATGGGCTGGAGCGAAGTAAAAATAGACGTGGTGTTCAATATATTCACGCTGTTGTGCGTTTTGGCAGCCTATATATACGCGGTGGCGTTGGCGTAACAGTACAGGGATGTACGAGAAAGGGAGGGATGGCCGATGCGGGTGGCCCCCACACAAAACGGGCGGGAAGCAGGCTTTGTGCCACAGGTGGCGCAGGGTGCGGCCACCGCGCCCCAAAAGAAGAAGTGGAAACTGCCAAAGCTGGGGCATATCGACATTCCCTACCTTGCCATTGTGCTGCTGCTGCTGATGTTTGGCCTGGTGATGTTGTTTTCGGCCTCTTACCCGCGGGGCTATTTGCAGCGGGGAGACAGCTACGCCTTTATTGGAGACCAGGTGAAATTTGCTTTCATCGGCCTTTCGGGCATGGTGGTGGCGTCTTTGGTGGACTATCGCATTTTAAAAAAGTTTGCCTGGCCGCTGGCGGTGGTGGCCCTTACGCTGCTGGTGGTGGTGCTGTTTGTGGCGGACAAAAACAATGCCCACCGGTGGATATGGCTGAATGGAGCCCAAACACGGGGCTTCCAGCCCAGCGAGATTGCCAAGTTTGCCCTTATCATGGTGTTTGCCAAGATGATTTCTGCCAACCAGAGCCGCATCAAAACCTTTAAGTATGGCGTTGTGCCGTTTATGCTGGTGCTGGGCATGATGTCCATTTTGCTGATTTTGGAGCCCCACATCTCCTGCACGTTGCTGGTGCTGGGCATCGGCTTCATCATGATGTATGCCGGGGGCACGCCGATACGGTGGCTGATGGGCATTTTGCTGCTGGGCGTGGCGGCCATCTTCTTGGCCATCACCCAGTTTCCGGAGCTGGTGCCCAGCCACGCACTGGAGCGCTTCCAGATTTGGCGCGACCCGCTGAACGTGCCTGCGTCAAAGTCTTACCAAACCGTGCAAAGCCTGATTGCCGTGGGCAGCGGCGGTTGGAAAGGCGTGGGCATTGGCAAAAGCGTGCAGAAGTTTTTGTATTTGCCCGAGGTGTACAACGACTATATTTTTGCGGTGCTGTGTGAAGAACTGGGCATGGTGGGCGCCATTGGCATGATGGTGATGTTCCTGGCGCTGTTGGCGCGGGGGCTGTTCATTGCGGTGCGCGCCAAGGACAAGTTCGGCTCCATGCTGGTGCTGGGCATCACCGTGCAAATTGCCCTGCAGGCCTTTTTGCATGTGGCCGTGAATTTGAACGCCATCCCCTCCACCGGCATCAGCCTGCCGTTTTTCTCCTACGGGGGCACCTCGCTGTGTATGCTGCTGGGGCAGGTGGGGGTGGTGTTGTCGGTTTCGCGCAAGGCCAACCTGGCCATAGGCCAAAAGGCCCAACAGCAGCAGGAGGAACTGCGCGCCGCCCAGGCCACCGCCTGAGGGAGAAACGCCGGCGTACCGTGCGTTAAAAACTACTTTGTGCCGGGAGGCAGAGTATGCGTGTATTGTTGGCAGCCGGCGGTACCGCCGGTCATGTGAATCCGGCGCTTGCCATAGCCGGGGGCTTACGCACCCGGTGGCCAGGCGCCGAAATTCATTTTGCGGGGCGCAACGCCGGGATGGAGCACGCCCTGGTGGAGCAAGCGGGTTATGCCTTCCACCCCATAGAGGTGCGGGGCATACAGCGCAGCCTCTCCCCCCAAAGCATGGCACGCAATGCCGCGGCAGCCTGGTACCTTGCGTGGGCGCCGGGCACGGCCCGTCGCATTTTGCGCACCGTACAGCCGCAGCTGGTGGTGGGCTGCGGCGGCTATGTTAGCGGCCCGGTACTGCGCGAGGCTGCGCGTGCGGGCATCAAAACGGCCATACACGAGCAAAACGCCTTTCCCGGGGTGACGAACAAGCTGCTGGCAAAGCAGGTGGACAAAGTGTTTGCGCCGAACGCCGCCGCGGCAGCCCGCCTTGCGGCACCGGGGAAAACCCTGATAACCGGCAACCCGGTGCGCAGCGAGGTGCGCGGTGCCAACCGGGCCGCCGCCCGCGAAGCCCTGGGCGCAGAGGGGCGGGTGGTGCTGCTTAGTTTTGGCGGCAGCCTGGGGGCCATGCGCCTGAACCAGGTGGTGGCGGAATTGGCGGCCTGGCACCTGCAAAACCGAGATTTTTTGCATATCCACGCCACCGGCAGCATTGAAAAAGACGACTTTGCCGCGCTGGCCCGCCGGCTGGGCATAGACGCTGCGCCCGGCTTTGTGGTGCGGGAGTATATAGACGACATGCCGGCGCTTTTGGCCGCAGCGGATCTTGTGATATGCCGTGCCGGGGCGCTTACCCTGGCGGAGCTTGCGGCGGCGGGCCGCGCGGCAGTGCTGGTGCCCTCGCCCAATGTGGCGGAGAACCACCAGTATTTCAACGCGTTGGAGTTTGCAAAGGCGGGCGCCGCGCGGGTATTTGAGGAAAAAGAGCTGGACGGCAAGCGGCTGATTGACGAAGTGGATGGCCTTACGGCAGACGTGGCCGTGCTGGAGGAGATGGGCCGCTGCGCCAAAACCCTGGACAAACCCCACGCCCTGGATGATATTTTGGGTGCGCTGGAGGCCCTGGTGGGCGAGGGGCAGTAGGTGCGCTGTATGCGGGTGTGACCACATGGCGGCATACCAAGAATTCCTGCTGGGGCGGCAAAATACTGCATGAGGAGGTGTCGTGTTGGCGAAAAAAAAGCCTGGAGCTGCCGACGCGGCCCCGAAGAAGAAGCGCAAAAAGGGTGCGCGGCAGGAAGATTCACCGCCGCCGCAACAGCCCGCAGCGCCCTCTGCGCAGGCGCGTGGCAGCCGTGGGGTGCCCCCGCTGGACGCCTTTGACCATGTGAAGCGCCTGCCCCCGCCCAACCTGCCGGGGCCGGGCCGCCAGACGGTGCAGTTCCCCGGCCCGGAGGAAGAGGCGCCAAAGCAAAAGCGCAAAAAGGGCGGCCAGGGCGCAGAGCAGCAGCCGGGACAGGAGCCCCCCAAGAGAAAAACACCCCAAAAGCCGGTGAACCCGGTGCGGCGGCGGCGCCGCCGGCGCATAGCGGCTGCGCTGTTCCTTGTGGTGCTGGTGGGCCTGGGCACCTGGCTTACGGTAAGCCTACTGTTCAAAATAGAAAAATTTGAGATGGAGGGGGAGAGCCCCTACACTGTGGAGGAAATTGCCGCGGCGTTTGGCCCTGCCGTGGGGGATGCCATGTATGGCTTTACCGCCAACACAGCCGAGGAACGCATAGAAGAGGCGCTGCCCTACATCGAAAGTGTAAGCGTGCGCCGGCGCCTGCCCTCCACCATCTTGTTCCGTGTGCAGGTGGCGCAGGAGAAGTACTATTTGCCCTGGGAGAATGTGTTTGTGGTGCTGAGCAGCCAGCGCAAGGTGCTGCGCACCACCGCGGAGGAGCCCCAGAACCTGACCCGTATAGACGGCCTGAGCGGCCTTGCGGTGGAGGTGGGAAGGCCCCTGGGCATCACCCAGGCGGCGCTGGATGCGGCCACGGCATCCCTGCCGGCAGACGCAAGCCAAAGCACAAGCGCCTCGGCAACAGGCCTGGGCCCCCTGCCGCCGGTATCTGTGGGGGAGGATGTATCCGCCACCACAGCGGACGGCAGCAGCGATGCCAGCGGCGCCACTACGGATGACAGCGATGGGAGCCTGCCCCAAAGTAGGGATACAAGCAGCGATACCGGTGGGGACGCCAGCCAGCCGGCGGGCCCTGTGCCGGTGGCCGCCACCGCTGCCGAGAGTTTTGAAGTGTTGGACGTATTGCTTACCCAACTGGACGCAAGCAGCCTTACAGAGATTGACTGGGTGAACGTGGCCGACCCGCTGGAACTGTCCTTCCGCTGGCAGGGGCGTATCACCGTGAAGCTGGGCCCCAAGGGTGGCATTGAAGAAAAGATGGCCACCGTGGCCATGTTTTTGACGGACCCCGACCAGGGCCTGAATACCGCCGAGCGCGGCACCGTAGACATGAGCTACTATTTGAGCACTGGGCGCTTTTACTACGCGCCGGAATAAGGGATGCGGGTTTTGCCATGTGGCACAGCCAAATTTAACACTGCGTGTCCCACCCGCTGCGGTCGCTTTGCTCCCATGCCTCATGTCCCAAGGGACGTTCGGCATGCATCGGGCGGCAGGTGTTTGGCTGTGCCAAGCCAAATTTAACACTGCGTGTCCTACCCGCTGTACGGGTGCTACGCACCCTACTTCTTGCGCTTCGCCTTTGGCGCGCGCGCGAAGAACATCGGGCTCGGGTTGTTTTACCGCATCCGCGGCAAAGCCAACCCTCGGCGTGAAACGCCCCACCACAACATTTTGTGCTTTTGTTGCCAATTTGGGCGGAAAGCGCAAAGATTTGGTGTTTTTCTACAGGAAAAGCCTTGAATTCGACCTGCAATTCTGATATTGTATAGTTTAGTATAGTGTATCTGCCCGCCGGGCCGTTTTGGTTCTGCGCAAAAAATGGGGCGCACACCGGGGCCGTAAATTGTACAGCCGGTGAATTTATGCCGATGCTGGGAGGATTATTGTATGGCATTTGTTCTTGATGAGGAAATGCAAAACGTCACCAATATCAAGGTGGTGGGCGTGGGCGGCGGTGGCGGCAACGCTGTGAACCGCATGATAGAGTACGGCCTACAGGGCGTTGAGTACATCACCATGAATACCGACCAGCAAGTGCTGTTTACCTCTAAGGCAACCCAAAAGGTGCAGCTGGGTGCAAAGCTTACCCGTGGCCGTGGCGCCGGGGGAGACCCCGAGATTGGCCAGCGCAGCGCCGAGGAGAGCCGGGATGAGATTGGTGCCGCGCTGAAGGGTGCGCAGATGGCCTTTATCACTGCGGGCATGGGCGGCGGCACCGGCACCGGTGCGGCACCCATTGTGGCCGATATTGCCAAAGAGATGGGCATCCTTACTGTGGGCATTGTGACAAAGCCCTTCGCCTTCGAGGGACGCATGAAGATGTCCCGCGCGGAGGAGGGCATCCGCGCGCTGCTGGAGCAGGTGGACAGCCTGATTGTCATCCCCAACGAGCGGCTGAAGCTGATTAGCCAGGAAAAAATAACCATGGCCAACGCCTTTGCCGCGGCAGACAACGTGCTGCGCCAGGGCGTGGAGAGCATCTCCACGCTGGTGAACATCCCCAGCTTTATCAACCTGGACTTTGCCGACGTGCGCAACGTGATGCGGGACGCGGGCTATGCCCACATGGGTACGGGCGAAGCGCGCGGCGGCAACATGGCCGAGGACGCCGCCAATGCCGCCATTACCAGCCCCCTGCTGGAGACCAGCATCTCGGGCGCGCGGGGCGTTATCATCAACATCACCGCCTCGCCCGACGTTTCCCTGGACGACGTGGAGACCGCCGCGAACCAGATTACCGGCGCGGCCCACCCCGACGCCAACATCATTTGGGGCGCCGCCTTTGACGAGGGCATGGCCGATGTGATGCAGATCACCGTGGTGGCCACCGGGTTCGACACGCCCATCCAAACCTCTTCAGGCGGCCCCACCGGGGGCATCAACAAAGCGGGGCTGGTGTTTGCGGGCGACGAAGACGACAACCTGGTGCGCAGCGACGACGACTACTACAACGACATTTTGGACATTTTGAACAAGCGAGACAACTGAGACAAGAGCACAAACGGCGGGGGTGCAGGGCATCCCCGCTGTTTTTATGGGGGGTGCGGGATGAAGACGCAGTATACGGCGCGCTTAGTGCTGCGCGCCTACCGCCCCGAAGACCTTGCCGCCCACCACAGCCTGCTGCAAGACGAAGCGGCGATGCGCTTTTTGCCGGAGCTGCGCACGCACACCCTGGCACAAAGCCGCGCCAACCTGGAGCATGCCATGGCCCAGGCGGAGGAGAAGGCCCGCACCGAGACATTTTTTGCCGTGGCATTGCGGGAAACCGGGGGATATATCGGTTCGGCGGGGTACACCGAGGTGGAGAAAACACCCGCGGGCAAGGTAGTGCATGTAGGGTACTTTTACCTGCCGGCGCACCATGGGCGGGGTTACGCCACCGAGGCTTTGGCCGCCGTGCTGCGCTACGCCTTTGTGGAGGACGGTGTGTGCCGGGCAAACACCGGCTGCTTTGCGGAAAATGTTGCCTCGGCGCGGGTGATGGAAAAGTGCGGCATGGTGCGCCAGCTGGGCCACAGTGCTCAGGCTTTGCACGAAGGCGTGATGAAAAAGCGCCTGGCCTATGTTTTACTGCGGCACGAGTGGGAGGCGGCGCAGCCGCCCGGCAAGGCGCCGATATAACCAAAGAAAAAGCCAACTGTGGGCCCGATGAGCCATTGGGATAAACGAGAAACAGAACAAGCAAAAAGCATCCGCCCTTCCGCAACCAGTTGCGGATTTGGCAGATGCTGTTTTATTGGCGGGCGAAGCAAGCTTTCACATAGCCGAGCGAAGGGGGAATGCCCCGCCGCCCACCCACAAACAATGAAAGGAGGGTAGCCTATGAGCTGCGGCGGAACCCGGCGCCGATAAGGCGCGGGAGCAGCCCGCGGTAGGATACCCCGCATTGCAGCGCTTCCGGTGGCGTGGTCCGGCAGCTGCGGCATGTGGCTGTGGCCACCGGCTTACAAAAACAGGGAAGGCTGCTTCGGCTGGGCGAAGTCCTTTTCCAGCATGGCGGCAAAGGCGGCGATGCCCGCGTCCGCAAAGTGCTTTGCCTCCTCGGGGCAGTGGCGCACACAGGCAAAGCAGGCGATGCAGCGCGAGGTGTCTGCCACAGCGGGTGTTTTTGGCTGGATGGCCCCGGTGGGGCACACGGCGGCGCACACGCCGCAGGCGGTGCAGGCCGCGGTGGTTTTGGGGGCGCGAGGCTCGCTTTCGCGGCGGGGCTTGTAGGGGCGGCCCCCCGGCAGGGCCACCGCCTGCGGGGGGGCTGCGCGCAGCGCCTTTGCGGCATTGGCCGCAAACGCCGCCGCCTCGGTAAGGTCGTGCACATTGGGGCGGCCGGCGTTCACCTTCCCTGTGTGGGAATGTTGGGCCAAAAATGCCGCGGCTGCAAAGGGGATAAAGCCACCGGCCGAAAGCAGGTCGCTTGCCTCCAACAGCGCGTCCTCAAAAGCGCGGTTGCCGTACACGCCCAAAACAACGGCGGGGGTGCCGTCCCCTTTCATGCGTGCAATAAAATCCTCTAAAAGGGCGGGCACGCGCCCGCTGTACACCGGGAAGGCGAACAAAAGCACGTCATCTGCCCGCAGCGCAAGGTTTTGGCCGCGCGCCGCGGGTGGGGTAAGGTCTATGGTTTGCACCGGCTGGGCAAGCTGGGCCGAAAGCGCCGCGGCCATGCTGTCTGCCAGTTTACGCGTGCCCCGGGTGGGGCTGAAAAACACGTTGTAAATCATAGCGTTACCGGTTCACCGCACTGGTGCCTTTCTCCAAAAGATACGTTGCCTCCAGATCTGCAATGTGCAGCATCACACCCAAGGGGTACATGCGCCAGGCCTCGGAAATGGCGTAGCTGCCGCCGCGCACGGCATCGTCGAAGCCGCCCATGTGCCAGCGGATAGCCACGGCCTCCACGGTTTTCAGTTTCATAAAGCGCTCTATCAAATAGACGCTTTTTTCGCCGTGGCCATAGGGGAAGGCATCCTGCACGGTATAGGTGGGAACGCGGTTCCACTCGCCGGTGGCGTCATCCTTCACGTTGCGAAAGCCCGGCTTGTAGAAGTTGGCCTTGCATAAATCGTGCAACAGGCCGCATATGGCGAGGGATTCCGGGGCAAGGTCCTCCTCGCCGCCGAAGCGGGCAAACAGTACATTGCACACGTTCACGCTGTGCATCACAAGCCCTGCCTCGCAGGCGCCGTGGTACCGGGTAGAGGCAGGCGCTGTAAAAAAGTCGGTACCGTGCAGCCAGCTTAGCAACTTTTCAGCGCCGGGGCGGGAGATGTGGGTGTTGTACAGGCGCGTGAATTCCTCGGCATAGTTCATGGAAAACCTCCTGTGCAGGGGTGATTGGTGCCCAGATGACGGCCGCTTTTTACAGCTCCAGGTCTTCTAAAACGCCTTTCAGGATGGCCATTTCCTCGGCGGAGAGGGTGATGCCCTTGCTCATCTTGGTGCCGTCGGGGCTCCAGTCCCGGATATCGAACTTAGGGTCGCGCTCGTTCCAGCTTACCATGTTCAGTTGGCGCTCCCAGCCTTTGGCGTTGGTGGAAAGCACGGCGATGCGCTGGGTAACTTCATAAGAAAACTCTGCCATAGGGTGTACCTCCGTTGTTGGTGTTGGGTGGGTGGCGTTATGCGCGCGGGGCCTCGGCGTTGCGCACCTGGAAGCCCAGCGAGGAGATGCTGTCGCCCAAATGGACGTTCTCCACCGTTACGCCGGGGCTGTCGGCCGCAAGGTCGTAGTTGGAAAAGTTCCAAAAGCCCTTGATGCCCAGCTGCAGCAGCGTGGGGGCAAGTTCCGCGGCGCTTTGCTCGGGAATGCACAGCACCGCCACCTGGGGCTTGTGCTTTTTGCAAAAGTCCTGCAGGGTGGCTACGTCCAGCACCGTAAGCTGGCCCAAAGCACGGCCAATCTCGCCGGGGGCGTTGTCGAACGCCGCCACCAGCCGAAAGCCCGTTGCCTCGCTGGCCAAAAAGCCGGAAATGGTGCGCCCCAGCCGGCCGGTGCCCACCAGGATGGTGTCCAGCTCGCGCCCGCTGTACAAAAGCTTTTCCAGCTCGCGAAACAACAGGTCCACATTATAGCCCACGCCCTGCTGGCCAAAGCCGCCAAAGCAGTTAAAGTCCTGCCGCACCTGGCTGGCGGTGGTGCCCAAAAGGGCCGCAAGCTCGCTGGAAGAAACGGTGTTGATGCCGCGGTCCTTCAGCTCGTGCACCAAGCGGAAGTAGCGCGGAAGGCGCTTGATGACCGGCAGGGAGATCTTGTTCTGGTTTTGGTTGGGCATAGCATCCTCCTCTATAGGAAAGACAAATTTTGTCTGTTGCAGGCAAAAACTGTTGCCGGGCGGTGTGCCTTAGCCGGCGGCGATGGTGTCCAGCACATACTGGCCGAAAGCGGCGGACGTGGCGCCCGTGGGCCTGCCGGTAACGGCCAGTTTTTTTTCGGTGAACATGCATTTGTCCAGTGCGGCTTCCAGGCGCCCGGCGGCATCGGCGCGGCCAATGTGCCGCAGCAGCATAACGCTGGCCCGCAGCATGCTGCAGGGGTCTGCATACATGTCCCGGCCCTCGGCCACCATGCGGGGCGCGCTGCCGTGAATGGCCTCGAACATGGCGTAGCGCTTGCCAATGTTGGCGCTGCCGGCGGTGCCCACGCCCCCCTGGAACTCGGCCGCTTCATCTGTGATGATGTCCCCATAGAGGTTGGGCAGCAGCATCACCTCAAACTCGCGCCGGCGCTTTTCGTCCACCAGCTTTGCCGTCATGATATCGGCGTACCAGCTCTCGGCGGTGATGCCGGGGTACTCCTGGGCAATCTCGTTGGCAATGCGCAAGAACTTGCCGTCGGTCTCCTTGATGACATTGGCCTTGGTAACCACGGCCACGCGGGTTTTGCCGTTGGTTTTGGCATACTCGAAGGCCAGGCGCGCAATGCGGCGGGTGCCCTCGGTGGTGGTAATGGTAAAGTCTACGCTAATGCCGTCCTCGGCCTCAAAGCCAAGGCTGCCCACGGCATAGCTGCCCTCGGTATTCTCGCGGAAGAACGTCCAGTCTATACCTTCTTCGGGCACCTTCACCGGGCGCATGTTGGCAAACAGGTCCAGCTCTCTGCGCATGGCCACGTTGGCGCTTTCAATGTTGGGGCCGGTGTAAGAGGCGTCGGGCGTGGTGGTGGGGCCTTTCAAAATGACGTGGCACTCTTTCAACGCGGCCAAAACGTCTTTCGGGATGGCGGCGCCTTCGGCAATGCGGTTTTCGATGGTGAGGCCATCGATGGTACGCAGTTGCACCTTGCCGGCCGCGATATCCTCTTGCAAAAGGAAGCGCAGCACATCCTCGCTTACTTTGGTGATGACGGGGCCGATGCCGTCGCCCCCGCACACGCCGATGATGAGGGGGGACAGGGTGTTGTAGTCGATGAAATCCCCCTGGGTGCGCATGGCGGCCACCCGCTGCTTTTGTTTCTGTAAAATTTCGTCAAGACGCTGCATGGCCTGCTGGTTTGTGAACAATGGGCATCCTCCGTTCAGTATATAGTGCGGTGCGGCGCGCTTTTGCGCTAGCCGTACAATAGGTCCTCGATGGGGATGTACTGCGCGTTGCCGCCCCAGTAGTCCTCTTGGGCAATCAGGGAGAATTCCGATACGCTGACGAAGCGGGCGTTGTAGTCTCCGCTGGTGTCGGCCGCGGCGTCGTAGGTGGGGTCTGCATCCTGGCGGTTTACCCAGCGGCTGCCGCTGATGACAAGGAAGTAGCCGTCGGTTTGGGCGCACACAGTAACGTTGGTGCCCAAATTGCCGTTGGCCGGGGTGCGCACCTGCCCGGTTTCGGCCTCGATGATATAGTTTGTGGTGCGGCGGCCCAAATTGGCCGAGAACTGCATGCGCAGAAAGCCGCCCAATACCCCGCTTTGCACAACGGCAAGCTCGTAGTTTTCGGGGCCAAAGTCCCGCGCCAGTTCCCACACGTCGCCGTTGTTGGCGTCCATGGCGTACAGGCAGCGGTTTTCGCCTAGCCAGTAGTAGAACAGGTTGTCTTGCATCGTCCAGGACAGGCCCTGCTGCCAGGTGTACAGGCGGGTGCGTGTGCCGCTGTTCATGCCCAGGGCGTACAGGTGGAACACCCGGGTGTCCCACGCGGTGTTGTAGCCGGCGTCTGTTACGGCGGGCAGGGGGGTGGCGGCGCTGATGACGGGGCCCATCTCCCAGGTGCCCTCGATGGTATACTCCCACCCGTCCTCGAAGCGGTGCACCTCGCTGAGCTCCATCGCCTGCACGGCAAGGCGCATCAGCACAAACACGCCGGGGGTGGCGGTGTCTGCCGCGTGGGTGGGGGCGCTTTCCGTGGCCATGAAGTAGAGGTTTTCCCCGTCCCACAACACGGCGCTGGGCAGGTGGAAAGCGAGGTTTTCTTCGAGTGATAAGGTTTTTGCGCCGGTGCCGTCGGTGGCCATTTTGGTGATGGCGGCCAGTGCCCCGGTGCCGAATTCGTCCAACTGTGCCGCCGTGCCCCGCTGGGAAAAAACGAACAGGTTTTCCTCCACCACCAGAGGCACGGCCCCGGCGTGGATGCCCGAGAGCCGGCCGATCTGGGCGGCGTCGGCGCGGTCGGGCCCGCTCAAAAAGCGCATCTCGCGGGCGTCATAGTCCACATACACGATGTTTGCGGTGGCGTCTGGGTAGGACAGCAGGCTGTAGCAGCCGTACTGGTTGCCGCTGTACCCGCGCGAAAGGCTGCGGGCCGCCACGGTAAGGGTAAGGGGGACGTCCTGCACAGGCTGGGTGGGGGTGGCGTCTTGGCCGGCCGCGCCCTGGCCGGTGCCGGGGGGCGCCGCCATGATGATGGAGCGGGAGGAGGCGTCTGTACCGTTGTTGCAAGCGGCCAAAAGCAGGGCGCAAAGCAAGGCGCAAAACGCGCGAAGCAGGTTTCTTTTGGGGTTCATGGGGGATGGGGTTCCTTATATATATGCGCAAAGAGGCGCGGTGATATGCGTTGTTTTGGCGGTACCCAAAGGGGCTGTTTATGCGTGCTCGCGCGTGTAGTTCAGCAGGCCGCCGGCGCGTATCACGTCCGCCTGCCGGGGCGAGAGTTCGCACACCAGGGGGATGCACTGGCCGTCCGGCAGGGTGAGGGCTACCTCGCCGCTGTCCAGCCCGGCCAGAATGCCGGAGAGGGTCACCTCGTCGCACTGGTCTATTTTGTCGGCATCGGCCGGGTTTTGGAACTGCAGGGGCAAAATGCCGGCGTTGACAAGGTTTGCCTTGTGGATGCGGGCAAAGCTTTGCACGATGACCGCCCGGATGCCGAGGTAGAGCGGCACAAGGGCAGCATGCTCCCGGCTGGAGCCCTGGCCGTAGTTGTGCCCGCCCACGATGAAGCCGCCTTCGGCGGTGGCCACCGCGCGTGCGGGGAAGTCCGGGTCTACCCCCTCGAAGCAGTACTGCGCCAGGTGGGGGATGTTGGAGCGGTAGGGCAATATCTTGGCGCCAGCAGGCATGATATGGTCGGTGGTGATATTGTCTCCCACCTTCAGCAGCACCGGCAGGGACAAGGCGTCGGGCAAAGGCTTTGCC
>JAJDGD010000021.1 GCA_030265505.1 Ruminococcaceae bacterium OttesenSCG-928-O06
AGAATCATTTAGCTCCAAATAGGCCTGATTGGCCATCCCAAGCATTTGAAAATAATACTTAGTGGTAGTAACAATTTCGTGATTTGTTGCGCTTGACAATAGATAAATAATAATTTTCTCAACATGGGGCAAATACTTGCTCTTTCCGCCCTTATTTCTGTTGTCAGCAATCGGCAATGGGTTGGAATATATGCGGGTGATTGCAATTCGGTGACTTCCTTCAAGGCGCCTAAAATCTATATGCCTTTTAATTTCCTTTTTCTGTGACTGTTGAGATTCCCCACCTTGTTTAGGTTCAATTTCTAAAAGTTCGCACAGCTTTTTATAGTTATCTACTACAAGGCCCTCGGATATATTTTCGAGATTCATCTGATATGCTCCGTATTTTACATGATATTGTACAATACAATTATTATATCCGCCCCAAATTGTCACGTCAACGCATCTACTACAAATTCATCTATGGCGTAGAACTTTGGGGCGATTTAATTTTCTCTGAATCCTTATCAACACTTCTAGAGTTCATTCTTATCTATATTCCATTTTCGACCATGCTTTACAATGTGATTATCCAGTGGGTTTGCCGCTTCAAAATCAGCGCGCAGATCATCGTCAAATATATTTACATAGCGTTGGGTCATTTCAAGTGTTGAATGACCAAGTATCTTTTGAAGTTTCAGTACATTGCCAGTATTCAAAATATACTGTCTGCTGAAAGAATGCCGGAAACGGTGCACCCCTCGTTTGTTTACGCCACGCTTTTTGTTATACACATTTATTGAGTGAGCCAAGGCATCCGTAGTGAGTTGTGTGGCAGTAATATTACAGAACAAATAGTCTGAGGGAAGTGTATTTCGTCGCCAAATTCGAATATATTCACGTAAGACAGAGCACAATGCATTTGACATCGGAATCACCTGCGCACGTTTGTTCTTTGTGTGACGCAAATGGATATCCTTTTGTGTAAAACATATGTCCTGCATTTGTATACAACAAAGTGTCTGCGCTCGATTACCTGTGGCATAGAGATAGTTAATGGCAGCCCATGAGCGCCACTCAGTAAAAGATGCGTTTTTATGTGGGCGCTTCAATAATTTTGACATTTCTTCGTCAGTATATGTAATTATAGCTTCCTCTTGCCCCTTTAACTCTTTAATTGTGTACCGTGGCAAGTAGTGATTCTCCATACACCAATAGAGAAACACTCGAATGTCCCTCAGATAATGATTGATAGATGTATGCTTCAATCCATCTTTTTGCAACAACTTAATGAATCGCTGTATTAATTTGGAATCTGTGCAATCCATCGTGATTTCTTTTCCTGTAAATTGAAGAAACTTGTCAAAGCTTTTTCCATAATGATAGATTGTTGCGGGCGATAGCCCATTAGACTCCTTTTCTACAATGAACTCCTCAAAGAGCTCTGTGATAGTAAGGGCACCTACGGGCGAGCGATTAACCTTGCTTTTGGACATACAAAAACCACCTCTCCAATATTTAGAAAAGGTGGTAAATCAAACCTGCTGATTGGGTTTCTACATGTTAAATATTCAGCGGGTCTACTTTTGATTTGGATCGAAAAATGTACAATAAAAAACTACGTCAATCAGATGATCAACGTAGTCGTGGAGCTGGTGGACGGATTTGAACCCCCGACCTGCTGATTACAAATCAGCTGCTCTACCGACTGAGCTACACCAGCGTACCTTTAAAGAACGTACATCAGTATAGCAAAACCAGAGGCTTTTGGCAAGTGTGGGAAGCGGCGTTGTGCCGCCTGCACAGGGGGGCGGCACAACGCCGAAAACGGACAGGGCTTGCCGGCCTTGCCCGTTTTTTTGTAGCCCAATGCGCAAAGGGGCTGCGCTGCGCGGTACCTGGCCGTCAGCCTCCGAAAAGGCGCTTGGCGGCGGTGGCCATACGCTTCCCATACAAAACAAACAGCTCTTCGCTTGCCGGCAAATTATCGTGGCAGGCCACGGGGCCCAGGTGGATAACGGGCTTGCCAAAGGACGCCCCGCCAGAGTATGCGTACATCCCATACACCAAGCAGTAATTCAACATGCTTTGCACCGCCAGCTCACCACCGCCGTACTCATAGCCCGAAGTGGCAAAAGCCCCGGCCATCTTGCCTGCCAGGCCCAAGGCGGTGCCCGGCCCGTCAAACCAGCTTTTCATTCCGCCGGCAACATCGGCCACATAAGTGGGCGCGCCAAAAATAACGCACTGGCTTTCTTTCAGGTACGCTTTATCAATCTCCTCCAGGGTGAAAATTTCGGCCTGCACGCCGTCTACCCCGCGCGCGCCTTGCGCAATATGCTCTGCCATCTGGCGGGTGTTGCCGGTTTTGGAAAAATATACAATAGCCAACTTCATACCTGTTCCTCCTGCTCTGCAATAAGCGATTTGTAGCTTCAGTATATACGACAAAACGAAAAAAACCAAGAGGCGAGCCGGTTTGCGGCCGGCCATGCCGGCAAAATAAAAAAGACACCTTTTTCAGGTGCCTTTTGGCAGCACATATAAAACGATGCAAAAATAGTGCAAAATACTGCCCGCCATAACGAACAAGTGCCAAATGCTGTGGAAGTATCGCACTTTTTTTATTACATAGAACACAATGCCCGCGGTGTAGCCCACCCCGCCCAAAAACAGCAGCAGCACCCCGCCGGCAGGCAGGGCCGCCACAATGTCCCCAATGGCGAACACCACGCTCCAGCCCATCACAATATACAGCACAAGCGACAGCTTGGCAAAGCGGTTCACGCTGATGGCGTTGAGGGCGATGCCGATGATGGCCGCGGCCCATACCACCAGGAAGATGATAAGGCCCGAACGCTTGCCCTCCAGCGTGATGAGGGTGAAGGGGGTGTAGGTGCCGGCTATTAGTAAAAATACGCTGGAATGGTCAAAAATGCGGAAGACATACTTCACCCGGGGAAAGGGAAAGGCGTGGTACAATGTGCTCATGGTGTACAAGATAAACAGGGACGCCGCGTAGATGGCGCAGGCCGTTACCTGCCTGGCGCCGCCGTACACCGCCGCCAGGGTTACGGCCACGCTGCCCCCTATAACGGCCAGCAGCGCCCCCACCCCGTGAGACACCGAGTTGAAGATCTCCTCGCCTTTGGTGTACTGCTTCAGCGGGCGGGTTTTGCGGGTTTTGTCTTTAGCGGGTGCCGTGTTGTCCATAAAAAGTTCCCCCCATGCCGGGCGAAGCGGCAAAAAAGCGGAGCCCGGGCCGGGCTCCGCACAGAATGCTTACAAGGGAAGGTTATTCCCCGGCAGGGGCCTCCTCGGCGGTGTCTATCGGGTCCAGCAAATCGTCGTTGAAGTCCTCGCTGAACAATAGTTGCTCGTACTCGTCCAGTTCCCGCTCGCGGCGCAAGATGTACACATACAAGGCGCCCAAAACGCCCGCCACGGCAGCCAGCGCTACAAACAGCGCCACCACGGTAGATTTTCTCATAGTAATAACCTCCCCGGTTGTTTTCTTTTTTGCGTGCAGAACTTGGTCCTTTATATCAGACGTAGTATCGCGAAGGGCATCTTTAACATTGCCGAACAGAAGTGCCGCACCGGCGGCGCTTGCAACGGCGGCTTTGCCGATACCGCCAAGGGAGCCGCGCGCCTTGCCAAGGCCGCTTTTGGCACGGGTTACCTGGCGGGTCAACTGTTTGCGAGTGATCATACGGCGTTCCTCCTTTGGGCGTTGTGGCTTAAGTGCAGTGCCATTATACCTTTTTTTGCGGGGAATTACAACCGCGACTTCTGTCAAAACAGCGTGGGAAACCGCGTTTTCACAGGAACTTCAAACATTTTGGGGCAAGTTTCCCTCGCCCAGCAGCATGGGCAGGTAGGCGCGGAAGGCCCCGGGCAAAGTGTAGTGCTGCAAAAGCTGCTGCGGTGTGGCCAGGGCGTAGGGGCCGCTGGGCGCTGCGGCGCCCGCAGGCAGGGTGCACTGCCAGCCGTACATTTCCCAGGTGATGTGCGTGAAGATGTGCCGCGCCTTTGGCAGCGGCGCGCCCAGCGTTGCCCCGGGCACCAGGGCGGCTATGGCCGCGGCGGCGGTGGCCTTGGTAAGGCGGGCCTCCCACAATACGGGTTGCCACAGCCCGGCCAAAAGGCCCGTTTCCGCCCGGCGCTGCAGCAAAACGCGCGTGCCGTCCCGCGCGGCCAGCACGCAAACGGGTACGGTTTTGCGGGGCTTTTTTGGAACCTTTTTGGGTAGGGTGGCTGCAATGCCCTGGCGCAGGCCTTCGCACAGGGGGTGTACGGGGCAGGCGGCGGGCCCGGCCGGGCCCATGCAGGCGGGGGTGCGGGGGGTGCACACCAGGGCCCCCAACTCCATCAGTGCCTGGTTGTACGCGCCGGGGGCGTCTTTGGGCATTTGGTGTTGCACAAGGCTAACCAAGGCGCTTTTGGCGGTGGGTGCTTCCACTTCTTCGGGGCAGGCGGTTAGCCGTGCCATCACCCGCAGCACGTTGCCGTCTACAGCGGGGTACGGCTGCCCAAAGGCAATGGACGCAATGGCGCCCGCGGTGTACGGGCCTATGCCCGGCAGGGCCAAAAGCGCCTCGTAAGTGCCGGGCAACGCCCCGCCGTGGTGCTGCATCATTGCCTGCGCGGCCTTTTGCATGTTGCGCACCCGGCTGTAGTAGCCAAGGCCCTCCCACAGCTTGTGCAGCTTTTCTTCGCTGCAGGCGGCAAGGGCGGCAACGTCGGGCAAGGCGGCAATGAAGCGTTGGTAGAAGGGCACGGCCGCGGCCATGCGGGTTTGTTGCAGCATAATCTCGCTTACCCACACATGGTAGGGGGTCGCGTCCTCGCGGAAGGGCAGCACCCGGCGGTTTTTGTGGTACCAGCGCAGCAGCGGCGGCGCCAGGGCCCCCGGGGGCAGCGTATATTTTTGTGTATTTTTGGGGGGTTTATTTTGCATTTTTTCACAAGAGGGCCCGCCCGGCAGGTTTGCGGGCGGGCTGGTATTTTTTGGGGGGGGGTATCCGGTTTGTGCCCGGGCCAAAGCGAAGGCTGGCGTAAAGGCGAAAGCGCCCCCTAGAAAAAGCCGCCGGCGGTGCGGGGGAAAGGCAGCACATCGCGGATGTTGGGGATACCGGTGAGGTACATAATCAGCCGCTCGAACCCCAGGCCAAAGCCCGCGTGCTTCACGCTGCCATAGCGGCGCAGGTCCAAAAACCACTGGTAGTCGGCCAGGTTCATGCCCGTTTCTTCCATGCGGGCAAGCAAAAGGTCCTCGCGCTCCTCGCGCTGGCTGCCGCCAATCAGCTCGCCCACGCCGGGCACCAGCATGTCGCAGGCGGCCACGGTTTTGCCGTCGTCGTTCACGCGCATGTAAAAGCTTTTAATGTCTTTCGGGTAATCGGTTACAAACACGGGCTTTTGGTACACCTGCTCGGACAGGTAGCGCTCATGCTCCGTCTGCAAGTCTGTGCCCCAGGCCACCTTGTACTGGAAGTTGTCGTTGTTCTTTTCCAGTATCTCTACGGCTTTTGTATAGGTGATACGCTCAAAATCAGAGAGCAGAAGGCTCGTCAGGCGCTCCATCAGGGTTTTGTCGAAGAACTGGTTGAAAAACTCCATCTCGTCGGGGCAACGCTCCAGCACATACTCCACCACATATTTCAGCATCTCTTCGGCCAGGTCCATGTCGTCTGCAAGGTCTGCAAAGGCAATCTCCGGCTCAATCATCCAAAACTCTGCCGCGTGGCGCGGGGTGTTGCTGTTCTCGGCGCGGAAGGTGGGCCCAAAGGTGTAGATGCGGCTGAACGCCAGGGCGTAGGCCTCGCCCTCCAGCTGGCCCGACACCGTGAGGTGGGCCGACCGGCCGAAGAAATCCTGCGAGAAATCCACCGCGCCATCGGGGGTTTTGGGTGCGCCGTCCAGGGGCAGGGTGGTGGCGCGGAACATCTCTCCGGCGCCCTCGGCGTCGCTGCCGGTGATGATGGGGGTGTGCACATACACAAAGCCCGCCCGGTTAAAAAACTTGTGGATGGCATAGGCCGCGCAGCTGCGCACGCGGAAGGCCGCCGTAAAGGTGTTGGTGCGTACGCGCAAATGGGGCATGGTGCGCAGGTATTCCATGGTGTGGCGCTTTTTTTGCAGGGGATAGTCCGAGGGGCTGTCGCCCAGAATCTCAATGCGCTCGGCATTTACCTCCAACGGCTGCTTTGCCCCCGGGGTAAGCACCACTTCGCCCTCTACACAAAAGGCGGTGCCCACCCCGGCGCGCGCCACCTGGGCAAAGTTGTCCAGCTTTGCCTGCTCGAACACCACCTGCAGGCTTTTGAAGGCCGAACCGTCGTTCAGCTCCAAAAAGCCGATATTTTTGGAATCCCGCACGGTGCGGGCCCAGCCGCACACCGTAACTTTGGTGCCCTGGGCGGGGGGGGTGCGGTACAGGTTGTAGATGGTGCTGCGCTTCATGGTGTCATCCCCTTTGTGTGTATATGTAAGGTATTTAACATTATACGCCATGCGCCGGGTTTTGGAAACCATTATTTGTTTTCTGCCGGTGAAGTGTGCCCCACAGCGGTGCTTGCGGCAGCATACGAAAGCCCGATGCGGAGGACACGGGGTATTCCGCGCCGAGAACTACCTTCCGCGCCGCTCTGCGTACAACAAGGGAACGTTGTTCGCAGGCGCCTTGCGGCTGACGTTCTCTTTGGGAACACCCCGCGCTCTCCTCGGCGGGGGCGCGCCGTATTACAAACAACGCGCAATGGGGCTGCGCCTCTGCCAGGGGGTGGATGGGGACACGGCTTTGGTGGCCAATGCACAACGGGCTTGTGGCGGGCGCCGCCTTTCTGCGCGCCAGATACCCAAGCAAAGCGGCGATGGGCTTTCTTCTGTTCCCTTATACAACTATACAAAAATGGCAAAAACCATGCTATACTGAAAACACGAATGAAGCGTGCGGGCTTTGCGGCACAAACGGCGGCGCGCGCTTTGGCGGGAGGAACAGCCACTTTGAAACGTACCCTGCGCACCCTGGTTTCCCTTTTGGTGTCCATCCCCTTGGCGGTGGCCATTTTGGTGGGCCTTTCTTACTATGCCAAAAGTGACGAGAACATTCCCAACCCGGCCATAACGGCCATTGGCCAACAGGTGAAGCCCGCCGGATACGATTGGCGGGAGCCTGTGTTCGGCGGGCTTGTGCACCGCCGCTTCACCCGTGCGCTGCCCACTATGGCAGAGGCCCTGGGCGAGTTGAACGAGACCCATCTGCGGTTGGATATCCCTGAGGGGTACGAGGCCGACGCGGCGGTGTATGTGGCCGGCATAGAGGTGTGGAGCGGCAGCGCAGCAGACCTTGCGTCCTACCAGTTTTTAGACAACGGCAACTACCTGCTGCAGGTGGAGTGCCGCCGCCCCCAAACCGAAGACGCCACCGTGGGCTGGGGCAGTTTTTCCTACCAGTTTGCCTTTGATGTGACGGTGGAGCCGCGCATGGAGGTGAGCGACGAGTGGGTGGGCCAGGGGGATGTGATGGCCATCCGCCTGAAGAACCTTGCCCCCGGCGCCGCGCCCGAGGCCCGGACCATTTTGGGCCAGGTGAACTTTGTGCCCACGGGCGATGGCAGCATGACCGGTTATGTGCCCATTGGGCACGACTGTGAAACCGGCATTTACCCGGTGACGGTGACGGTGGACCGCTTTAGCTGGACGGTGGATTTGCGCGTGGTGGAGGGCAGCTTTGCCGTGCAAAACGTGGTGCTGCCCGAGGAAGAAGCGGGCCGTGTGCTGAACGCCGACGATCCCCTGGCCTACAGCGCCACCAGCGAGGTGATTTTGCCCCTGCTGGAGGAAGTGGAACCCTACCAGCACTGGAGCGGCATTTTTGAAATGCCGGCCAAGGGGGATATCATCACCGGGTATGGGCTGATACGCTATGTGAACGGCGGGCGCACGGCCACCCGCCACACCGGGGTGGACATAGGCGCCCGCTGGGGCAGCGCCGTTACCGCGCCCAACGCCGGGGTGGTGGTGTACACGGGCAGCCTGCCCGGGTGCGGCAACACCGTGGTGGTGGCCCATGGCGGCGGGCTGAAAAGCCTGTTTTTCCATCTTTCTGAGATAGACGTGGAGGAAGGCGACGCCCTGGTGAAAGGGCAAAGCATAGGCGCGGTGGGGCAAACCGGCGCGGCCGAAACACCCCACTTGCACTACGAGGTACGCATGGGCGCCGCCACGCTAAACCCCATGGCCCTGTTCAACGGAACGTCCAAGCTGTACTATTTTGAAAGCCGCCAGGTGCCCGACGCGTAAGGCGCCGCCGCAAAAGGAGGGATACGGTGAACCCAGAGCTTATCCGGCAGTTGCAGGACATCATCGACCAAAGCAGCAGCATCGTGTTTTTTGGCGGGGCGGGCGTGTCTACCGAGAGCGGTATTCCCGACTTTCGCAGTGTGGACGGGCTGTACAGCCAAACCTACAAGTACCCGCCGGAGCAAATGCTGAGCCACACCTTTTACCGCACCCACAAGCAGGACTTTTACGAGTTTTACCACGACAAGATTGCCCGGCACGACGCTGTACCCAATATGGCCCACATCCGCCTGGCCCAGCTGGAGGAAAAGGGTAAGGTGGCGGCTGTCATCACCCAGAACATAGACGGGCTGCACCAGACGGCGGGCAGCAAAAACGTCATTGAATTGCACGGCAGCATCCACCGCAACTTTTGCGAGGCGTGCGGCGCGCAGTATAACCTCGACTATATCCGCACGGGCCCCACGGTGCCGGTGTGCAGCGCCTGCGGGGGCGACGTTAAACCCGACGTTGTGCTGTATGAGGAGAGCCTCTCCGGCAAAGATTTGCAGGATGCGGTGCGTGCCATCCAGAAGGCCGACGCGCTGATCATCGGCGGCACCAGCCTGGTGGTATACCCCGCCGCAGGCCTTGTGGACTATTACGAGGGGGACCGCATGGTGGTCATCAACAAGGCCCCCACCCACAAGGACCAATGGGCAGATTTATTGATTGCCGACTCCATAGGCAAGGTGTTTGAAGCGATACGGGTGTAACGGGTGCGAAAGGAGAAAAGCATGGACGAAATGAAGCGGGGCGGCTATACGGTGCACAAGGTGTACGATGATGTGTACGCCATAGACGAAGAGCGGGTGCGCAGCTATTTGTTCCTGGGCGAAAACGAGGCCCTGTTGGTGGATGCCGGGGTGTCGGGTGAGGACATGCGCGCGCTGGTGAAGGAACTGACGGCGCTGCCGGTGCGGCTGGTCGTCACCCATTGCGACGGAGACCATATTGCCTCGGCCCACCAGTTTGAGGCGTGCTACATGCACCCGGCGGAGTTTTCCCTTTTGTACAGCAAAAATGACACCCAGCTTGCCCCCAAAGTGATTCGCGAAGGAGAAGTGATAGACCTTGGCACCCGGCGCTTTGCGGTGCTGCTGATACCCGGGCACACCCCTGGCAGCATTGCCCTGTGGGATGAGGAGAACCGCCTGCTAGTGGCGGGAGATACCCTGGGCACCGTGCCGGTGTGGATGTTTGGCCCCGGGCGCAACCTTGCGGCCTACATAGACAGCCTGGGCCGCCTTTTGGCTCTGGGTGGCGGGGTGCAAACCGTGCTGGCCAGCCACGGCCCTGCCCTGGTGGACGCCGGCATTATTGCCGAGTTGCATACGGCGGCGCAGCTGCTACAGGTGGGCCAGCTTACGGGGCAGGACGATGGCTCCGGCCTGCCGTGCCTGCTGTACCGGCATGCCCGCGCAAAGCTGTACTATTAGCGGCGTGGCAAAGGCGGCACCCACAAGCCTGCCGGTGCGAGTGGCCGCACACGGCCCTGGTGCCATAAAAACCGGCGAAAAAATGGGAAGCCCCAGCGGGGCTTCCCATTTGACATTGCATGCGGGATGTGCTAACATAACAAGGCGCCTTCTTCACAGAGGCGGCAGCAATACAATAGCGCGGGGTGGAGCAGTCTGGTAGCTCGTCGGGCTCATAACCCGAAGGTCGTAGGTTCAAATCCTGCCCCCGCAACCACATGACACCGTTGATTATTGGGTTAATCGGCGGTGTTATTCTTTGTCTTGAATCACGAATGGTCAAGTTTTGGTCAAGTCTGCTTTGAAAAAGTAGCAGGAGCCGCCCGCTTTGGGTAGCCCCTGCTTTTCTTAAATCATACGTTCTTTGCATCGGGTAGTAGTACCGCCTCCAACGCATCCGTGGCTTTTTTCTGGGCGCTCTTGACCGCATGGGAGTACGTGTTGATTAAAGTGCTGGCCTGGGCGTGGCCAGTGCGGGATTGCAGCGTGCGCATATCCACCCCTGCAGTAATCTGTAATGTAGCGAACGTGTGCCTCAAGCTGTGTGGGGTTATGTGTGGAAAGTCGTGCTTCTCAAGAAATTTATTCATCCAGAAATTGATGGTGTCCGGGTTGATTGGCTTCCCATCGTCCTGCACAAAGAGCCGTTGTTCTGTTCCCTGCCAGTCCTGGCCCCACAACAAGCGGTGTTCCATCCACCATACTCGGTATGCCTCTAATAGTTCTCGCGTAAAAACAGGAATGTCAATGGCCCTGCGGCTACTGTCATTTTTCGTGCTCACTTCTACGGCGCCCTTGCCAACCTGGTATTGCGAGGCCCGACGTACATATATTGTCCCACCCTGTATATCACAATCGGGCCAGGACAAGCCGCACAACTCCCCACGGCGAACGCCTGTAACCAGTAGAAGGACGAGTGCCGTTTTAATACGTATATCTTCTTCTTGTAGTAATAACGCTAAAAACCGTTGCGCCTCTTCGTCGTTCAAATACTCCGCTTCGGTACGCGGCACCTTGGGGGACGTGGTATGTTCAGCGGCGACATTAAAGGGGATGATGCGTTCCTTCTTAGCTTTTGCTAACACGGCGCTAATGAACTGATGATGATGCCGTATTGTCCGGGGGGAAAGCCCTTCGGTGTCCTTTACCACGGTAAAAATGGTGTCTATATCAGCGCCAAGAACATCTGCTATGGCTTGTGCCTTCTCAATGCTCACCCTTTTTCCCTGGGCGGCACTACTGACAGTAGACGGTGCAATGTCCGCAAGTTTCCCCAGTGCTCCACGAGACAGCTTGCGTTCTCCCATAATATCGTTCAGTTTCTCACTCACCGCATATTGTCCTTTATTTTTAACTCCCGGCTCCGCCAGGCTTTTGTAAAAGGACTCGAGGTGCTTTGCCTGCAAATTTTCAAGTTTAATATGGCCGATTGCTGGAGCAATACGCTGCATCAGTTCCTTGTAGCGAGCTCGGGTTTTGTAGGCTAGCGGTTCATTTTCCAACCAGCTATTTGCGTAGTCTGCAAAGCGGGTCTTTCCATCGAAGGACAGCAGGCCCTGCCGCACCTTTTCCTCAAACAAGAGTGCCTGGCGCTTGGCTTCCTTCTCGGCAGTGGTGGGCCGCATAGTAGGCGGAGGCGTCCAAGTCATACTTTGGTACAGTTGCTTCCCGTTAACATCTTCACCGGCGTATACCCGGATACGATAGGAGACCTGACCGGACTTGGAAACGCGCTTTGTTATGTTAGCCATTGGGCGTGCCTCCCTCTGGGGCATAATGGTCAACTATTGCATCATATAGAACCCGTGTTTTGTTAAGTGCGGCATCGAGCATCGTCTTAGATGCGGCGCCATAGGGTAAAACAATCCGCCCTTGTTCAAGCAGAGCATCTATAACTTCGTCTGGCAAATCCTCACCGCATGCATTTCCTTTTATTCTAAAGGCAATTGCTTCCCACAAATTCACAATTATATGCTCTATAACGTGACTTTTTTTGATTTTGATAATATTTTTAAGCGCTTCCGGTACCACCTGCTTCTGAGGGACGGTTGTAGATAGTATATCGTTTAATATGTCAATATATTCTGGGGTTTTCTCAATTTTGTAGGACTCCCTCTTTTGGTAATCCCTATTCCACATATCTTGAACGCCTGCACAAGTACGCATTGCGTTTTCAGAGAGACCTGTTTTTCGGTGCAAATCTAAGTTTTCAGGCTTGATGCCCATAATTAGCTCATCACAGGATATACCATAATGGCTAGTAATATCGACAATATATTGCACCTTCAAATCGCGCTGACCGTTTTCCCATTGGTTAACTGTCTCCCTTTTTACGTTAATTGCGCTTGCTAGTTGGGCCTGTGTTTCACCTGCGCTTGTTCGCAACCGCTTAATACGCGCTCCAATGGCGGTTGTGCTGTTATTGTCACTTCCCATGGTTTGCGACCCCTTTTGTTCCTATTTTGTTACATACTTTTAATATGTGCGATTCTTGTTACCGAGCTGTTACCGCCATATAGTATAATAGTAACATAAAATGGAAAGAAACACAACCTATAATTTACTAATCGGAGGAAAAAAATGGGAAACTACAAAAAACTGGAACAATTCGCAAGAGAAGAGCGAGCGGCATATCATCGTGACTGGCGCAAGCGCAACCCGGAAAAACTACGTGAATACAACAAACGATATTGGATTAAGAAAGCAAAAGCCCGACTGGAGGAGGAGAAAGGGAATCGCAATGACAAATAATATCGTCGTCCGCAGTGCCCCGCCGGACCGTGCTGCCGAAATACTTAAAGAAATGGGATACCCGCATATAAATGCAAAGCTTCTACGCAAGCTTTACAGAGACGGTGTCATTCCTGGGGTGGACACCGGTCACAAGTTACTGTTACCAATTGCAAGAATCGTGGAGATACTGGAAGGAGAAGCCTAAGGGATAAAATGGTTAGTTGAGGCCTGGAGCCGTTTTCTTACAAGCTATCAAAAAGTACTATTCATCATAGAAAGGAACAAGATGAATTTAAGAGAACATGCGCTCCAATATGCCGAAAAGGGATGGCCGGTATTTCCATGCAATGGAAAAAAACCATATACGGAGCACGGCTATAAAGACGCCACAACAGACCCCGATATCATCCGTAAGTATTGGGAAAAGTATCCAAACGCAAATATTGGTTTTGCCGTCCCGGAAAACATAGTTGTTTTAGATGTGGATATCAAACACGACCAAGGAAAGTATGGCGACGAGACCCTGGCCGACCTGATTGAAAAAAATGAGCCGCTGCCAGCCACGGTGGAATCTTTAACCGGCGGTGGTGGGCGTCATCTGTTCTTTTTGACCGACAAGCCTGTCCCCTGCGCAAACGGCTTTTTGCCGGCGCTCGACCTAAAGAGCAAAGGTGGGTTTGTGGTGCTTCCGCCGTCTAACCATCCGGATACAGGCCAGATTTATGAATGGGAGGCCAGCAGTTCACCTTTTGAAAATGAAATGGCACCGTTGCCTGATTGGCTCTACGAACAGATGATGGAAAGGCCCAAAGCGGCCTTGATAGTGCCCGAGCAGATACCACAGGGCCAGCGCAATGATGTACTTTTCAGAATGGGATGCTCTATGCACGCGAAAGGGTGGTCCGAGACGAGCATTACTGCTGCGTTATGCACGGAGAACCAGGCGCGGTGCATCCCGCCTTTGCCAGAGCGCGAAGTAAGGGATATTGCCCGCAATATCTCAAGGTATCCAGCTGGCTTATCTGGTGCATATGGAACCATCACCATTGAAAAAGCAATAGGCAACTGCACTTCCATAGATGACCCACATGCCCTGACAATGCAGCATCCAGGCGCCCTAATCTCAAGCAGTGGGCAGAGCCTTGCAGACCTCAAACCGGACAATAGCAAGCGCTATGGTTGGCATGACATGGGCAATGGGTATTTATTTGCGGATTGGTATAAAGATATAGCCCGCTTTGTACCGGAACGCAAAAAGTGGTATGTCTACGATGGGCGGGTGTGGAAGGCTGATGTTGGCGAAATGAAGGTGTCAGAGCTGTGCAAGAATTTGGCCGACGACCTGGCGCACTATGCTATTACCATCGAGGATGAAAAGCGGTGTACAGACTATATTTCACATGTGCGTCGGTGGCAGCGCCGTGCATATAGGAAAACCATCATTGACGAAGCAGCAAGCGTCTACCCAATCACCTTTTCTGAGTTCGATAAAGATCCGATGATGTTTAATTGCCTCAACGGTACATTGAATCTCGCCACAGGCGAATTTGCGCCACATAAAGCGGGTGATATGCTTTCCAAGCTTTCCGGCGTGAACTACGACCCCGAGGCCAAGGCCGAACGTTGGGAACTTTTTATCGACGAGGTGATGGAGGGCAACCAGGACAACGCCGCCTTTCTGCAAAAAGCCCTGGGATATACCCTTACTGGTGATACTCGGCACGAGTGTTTTTTCATCCTGTATGGTCCTACCAGCCGAAACGGCAAGGGCACAACGATGGAAACATATATGCGCATGATGGGGGATTATGGCAAAGCGGCCAAGCCCGACACCATAGGGCAAAAGCAGACACCCAACGGCAGCGGCCCCAGCGAGGATATAGCCCGACTGGTTGGCTCCCGCTTCGTGAATATATCGGAGCCGGACAAAAAGTTAGTACTGAGTGCCGCCCTGGTTAAGACCCTCACCGGCAACGATACTATTACCGCCCGATTTCTACACGAAAACAGCTTTGAATACCGGCCCCAGTTCAAGCTATTTATCAATACGAACCATCTACCGGCAGTTACGGACGTCACCTTGTTTTCATCCGGTCGGGTAAAGGTGCTGCCCTTCAATCGTCACTTTTCGGAGCAAGAACGCAACGAGGGGTTAAAAGCTGAGTTGGCCCAGGCGGAGAACATGAGTGGACTGCTCAACTGGTGTCTGCAAGGGCTGAGGATGATAAAAGAAACCGGCTTTGACGCCCCGGACGATGTACGGGTAGCGGTGGACGAATACCACAAGGCCAGCGACAAGATAGGCCGCTTCCTGGAGGATGAGCTGGAAGCTGATCCGTTGGGTGAGACCCGCACAGAGGATGCTTACAACCGCTATAAGATCTGGTGCAGCACCAACGGGCATTATCCTGAGAATGCGGCCAACTTCAAATCTTTGCTATCCAACTATGCAGTGCTTAAGATTAAGCGCCCTGCAGAAAGCGGCAGAGAAGCAAGCCCCTTGTCACTGATTTTGGGGTTCCGGTTGAAGGAATCGCGATACGAATAGCCACAAAATGGTGCCTGATTTTGGGGTGTGTAGCGGTGTGTATAGGGTTTTTCTGTTAGCATTAAATTTCTTAGGAATCGCGAGGCTAGCTAAAAATGCCACTACACATCACTACACACTCAAATAACTAACGATGGTACAAATAATACGATGCAAATGCAACTTGCGAGCATGGACACTTTCACTGACCGCAGCATTGTTCCCCCCTTGTGCATCTGTACCCTGTGGGAGGGGGCCACAACAATAAGATGGGGTGTGTTTGCAAGAAGAACCGTTTTGTTGTAAAGACCGTTAACAACCGTTATTGTCTGGATGAGGAAAACACTTATGGAAATTGAAATTCGCCTCAACAACTACGCCACCAATGACCCGTGCGTTTGCTGTGGTAACCACAGTGACACGATGACGCCAGTATGGCCTTCAAGCGTGGAACCCTTGAACCGCTTTGCTGGCCATGTATCAGAGAGATAGGCGGCGGTATCTATCGGTTCCTGGAGCACTATTATGAAATGGTTTATGTCGGTAAAGAGGAGCTTTTTTGAAACCGTTTTATCGTGACAACCAACGTGTGAAGGTCGATTATGAGGAGGAAGCACATTGAAGCGTGAACTTATGGAACAGCCCGAAATGGAGAAAGCCATGACAGAAAAGAAAACCACCTCCAAACTGTACAAGGTGGAAAGTGACATACATCGCGGAGAGGAATTGGCCAAGAAAATCCAACATAAGATGGTGATGCTGCGGGAATTCCCTCCCAGCTCCCAGAACACCATCTTTAACGACATAGACGTGGTGAAATACCGTACTGAGATTTACCTGTCCGCCTGCGCAGAAAGCGGCTGTATACCCTCTGTGATGGGCCTGGCGACACTTGGCTACGGCGTTAGCCGGCAGGCCCTTGACAAGTATTTACGGGAACACCAAGGCTCCGAAGTCACAAGGTATATCGAGGTGGTGAAGGACGTCTTTATTACTGATATATTGTCGGATATGGCGTTGCAGAACCAGACCAACGGCGTGGTGTCCATCTTTCTGCTAAAAAACCAAAGCGGTATGCGAGATAATCTTGAACTACACACCCCCTATGTAGGCCCTGGACCTTTAGGCAGGGAACTCACCCGGGAGGAAATATTGGAACAGCTTCCGAATATTCGAGAGGATGAATCCTATGATTGACTCTGAATGCCGTGCGATGTTTAATACCGACGCTTCGGTGTGAGGTGTTTGCCGTGTCGTGTAAAGTAGAGTGGTTGCATTTGATGACGTTATAGCTGTGCGTTTTTTGGGGCACCTCCCGGTGTATGAGGAACAGGTTTTCGGTTATTATATCTTTTGAGCGGTGTATAACCAATATTGCAGTGGGTCGGAGTCGCTGTGCCAAACCAGGCCACTTTGATGCATTGGAGGCAAGCATTCAACACTTTGTACACGATAGCCCGCCTGGGCAAGTTGGTTGGTGAAATATGAGAACCGAAGGGTGTGAGACTGTAATTGGGTACCTGGGGTGATGAAGGCTTTGTAGGTTTCAGTATCTGGGGGAATATCGATGAAACAGCCTACTAAGCGGCCACCCGATTTCAATATGGGCCACAGCTTTGTAAATAGATATTCATTTGTGAGAGAGGCGTGGTAAAAGCTTTGAAAAAAATCCACTACCACATCGACACTGTTTTTGCGCAAAGGCAGATGGGCAGCATCGGCGGCCACAAATAGGGCGGAGGACGCTTGTGGATAGACTGCCAACTTTTCTGCCTGCCGAGAAAGAAATGTGAGGTCAGGGTCGCACAGTAAATACCGCGCGCTGGTATCCAATTGCTTGGCCTCGGCCAGCAGATAGCTTAACGAACCGCAGTACGCCTCCAACACCACCGGATTAGAGAGGCTACCCAGACCAAGCTGGCCATTTATCCAAATACGCAGTCTATAAATCATTTCCTGCATGGTCAACGAAAGTCCACTCGGCTCTGTGTAATCCACGTCGGTGGAACGTAGTGGATGCCGATGTGTAGCCGGGCCCACTATGCACCCCTTGTTTATATCGGCGTGGTACCCGCAGACACACTTTGCCATCCCTGCCACTATGAGGCCGGCCAAAATACCCTCTGGATAGATGTCCAACAGCTGTCCACAAGCCGGGCAGCATAATAACGGCAAAAACTCTACACTCATGCCCGACCCGTCAGTATGGGGTGTATGAGGTTCTTGAGACAAATGGGCTATCTCCTGATTCAGACTATGGGCAGCCGCAGCAAGAGAGGCCTGTTGGGCCCCTAACACCTCCTGCTGGTTGCGCAGCATTGATAGCAGGCTGCTTTGGGGCGCATTTACGCTATGTCGGATGAAGCGTTGCTCTGTGAGAGCGGCGCCGATATCCCGAAGGCCAAAGCCCCAGCGTTTCATTTTCTGGATTAGCTGCATGTCGTCGTCGTCCTCAGAACCGAAATAGTAGCGCCCGCCACGCATTTCGGGCTGCAACAGTTTTTTCTTCAAGTAGAATTCTACCACGCTGTAGGGCACTCCATGTTTTTCCGCAAATTGGCTGCTCAGCATAATTCCCCCCCTTTAGCAATAGAATACGGAGTGCGCTCCGCGTTGTCAAGAAAATGGGGGATTGACACAGAGAAAGCCCGGCATGATATGCTGTATCAGCAGGGAGAAAACACCTTTTCACAATAGAGAGGAGATAGCTATGAATGAAAAACTCGCCACCATTGGAAGCCGTATTGGGTTTAACGAGTATCCACAGAAAAGAGAGGCTTTTGAGACATTTATCGCCGGCGACGACGGACAACCGGTATATCTGCTAACACTGGCACGCTTGGCGGCCCAGCCACAATATGCCGCCGCTTGGAAGGGCCCAAAAGGTGACACGGTGCAGCAAGCCCAAGAGCTGTTTGAATCAACCGCCGCGGCAGCGATGCGAGCTCAAGGCGCCTATTCGATTAGCGGGGCGAAACAGCCGGTCGCCAATGCCATCTCTCACGCTGGTCGTGAATTTGAAGAGTGGGATTGCTTTTATGTGGACTATTACCCCAGCCGAACAGCGGTATTGGATGTGTGGGCTTCCAGTGACTGGGCCGAGGTTTTGGTTCACCGGACGGCAGCTTTTGACGATGTGGTGGTGATGCCCAGCACTGCGGGTGAGCTGAATCAGAATGTGAACAGTTACGCGCACGCCTCCCCGCCGATGGATATAGCTGAAATTGACGGTTTGTTGCAAGCGGCAAGGGCTGCCTATGTACAAAATCATATGGACAGCTTCACAATGGAAAACCGGCTGGCCCGTGCCCGTCACTTTGCCGAGAGCGACGACGGGAAACCTATCAACATGTTAAACTTGATTATTGAGAAGGACGAAGTGTGTTACCCTGAGGGCTATACCGGCGAGAAGGGCACTACGTTGACGGAGGCAAAACAGCTGTATGCAAAGTATGCCGGGGCCATCAACGCCCAGAACGGCGCAATGCCTATTATAGGAGTAAGTCATGTAATGCCGGCACTGGACTGGCGTGGCAGTCAGCCGGAGGGCTGGAAACAGTTTTACTTTGTGTACTATCCGCAGCGCCGCAACTATCTGCAATTGTTGGCAGCCCCTGCCTATGTTGACGCTTTGCCCCACAAACTAGCCGGAGATGAGGCAACGTTGCTGATTCCCATGAAGCATGGGTTGTTCAACATGGGGTAGATGGTTAAGCGAAATACATTCAAGCATTGCATCAATTTCAGCACTTTTTTCTGGATGATTCCAATGCTGCAAATGACAGTGCCGTAACGCATAAAACCCGCCTGAAAAACCCGAACCTATAGAATGCAAAAATCACCTCGAAAACCCGAGGTAGATGTTACGCTTTTGGGCATTTTATCTAACGAAGCAACGATTAAAAAACACACCGTTTTTGAAGGGGTAATATAGAATCATTAGAAAGCCCAAAATCGGGTTCAAATGCGTGACATTATTCACACTTGTGAACTACTTGAGGGAGCGAAAACAGCAGAGGTAGGTGCAAAGGTGGTGCAGTGCGGTGCAGCGAGGGGATAATGTAATATTAGGGCGTATACACTGCCAAGCCTTTTGTGCCCACTGCACTCTTAAAATCAGCCCTGTGCATGCGGATGGTACTAAAAAGCCGCCCTCCGAAGAGGGCGGCTAGGATTCGGTTACTATTTACGGTATGCATCAAGTATGGCAAAGCTGTGGTTGTGGCCAAGTAATATACTTCCCATTCTCAAGTGGTCCGCGCTTTCTGCTGCACCACGGATGGTGTATGTAGCGCCTTGATGCTTAACCACCAGTGTACGGCCTGTACCTGCTAATGCATCGAATACGAAATGCTGTATATGGTCTAAATCTTGGCCAGTTGTATCGACCGTTAATGTACCGTTGTTACCAAGCGCATTAAGCTGAACAAATACCGAAAGCCAATAATTGTAATGCCTTTCATAGTATGCGCCTGTGCCTGCATCCGTACTTGGTGTTGGCTGTGATGT
>JAJDGD010000022.1 GCA_030265505.1 Ruminococcaceae bacterium OttesenSCG-928-O06
CCCGATGACCGCCAAACACCGACTTTGGGGAGGTGGAGGGCGGAAAACAGCGGGCGAGGACGCTAGCCTTGGCCGTCGGCCATTCCGGCAGCGCCAATTTCTTATTATAGTGAGCGCGCAATTGTTTGTCAACTGTTTTTTTACAAATTTTTTACCCGGGGTGTGCTATACCCCAAAACCACGCTGCCGGGGCGACACCCGGCCCCAAAGTGCCTGAAAAAGGCCTTGAATTCAACCCCTCGTTATGGTAGTATAATCTAGATACTCGGGCAAAGTCTCACATTGCAGAGTATTTTATTGCCAATGCGGGCGCCAAATGGGAGGGATTCCTATGAATGTACGCCGCAAAACGTACTTTTTAACACAATTTTCCATCATGTTGGCCATAGAAGCCGTGTTTTGCTTCACCCCGTTGGGCTCTTTGCCCGCGCTGGGCCCCATTGTGATGACCATGGCCCACATCCCGGTTATTTTTACCGCCATTTTGCTGGGCACCGGCGCCGGCACCCTGATGGGCGCGTTTGCCGGGTTGTTTAGCTTTATTGTATGGACCTTTATGCCGCCCAACCCCATGATTGCCTTTGCCTTTACCCCGGTGTTCCCGCCGGGCAACGCCTTCAGCCTGCTCATCACCTTTGTGCCGCGCATTTTGGTGGGCACGGTCTCGGGCCTTATTTACCACCGCTGCAAGAAAATAGGCAAAAACAAGGAATGGCTGTGGGCCGGCATTGCCGCGGTGCTGGGCACCGCCATGAATACCGCCGGCGTTTTGGGGGGCATTGCACTGTTTTTTGGCGACGCCTATGCCGGCGCCTTGGGCGCGGTGCTGTCCTTTATTATACGCTACACCGTGCTTACCAGCGGCGTGCCCGAGGCTGTTTTGGCCGCTTTGGCTGCCGTGCTGATTTGTATGCCGATAAAGCGCGCCTTGGTGCAGCGCAAATAGCGGCCCCGGGCAGCCGCACCGCACGCAACCCACGCCCGCAAGCAGCGGGCGTTTTATATAAAAAGGAAGGGGCCGTAACCGGCACCCGCTTGTACACAGGTTTTTCGTGCTCTTAAGGGGGGCCATTTCGTGAAAGTAAATAACAAAACCCGTATCCTGGTGCAGTTTTCTCTGCTGCTCGCACTGCAAATCATTCTGGGGGTAACACCCCTTGGCCTTATCATGGTGCCGCCGGTGGCCATCACCCTGCTGCACATCCCGGTCATCATCTGCGGCATCACCATGGGGCCGCTGTTCGGCGGGCTTTTGGGGGCATCCTTCGGGCTCATCTCCCTCACAAAGGCCATCACCTCGGCGGTTTCGCCCATAGACCTTCTGTTCAACCCACTGGTAAGCGGCAACGCGGTGGCCTCGGTCATCATGTGCCTGGTACCGCGCATTTTGCTGGGGGTGTTCGCGGCGCTGCTGTTCAAGCTGATGAAGCGCCTGGTAAAGCGCAACCTGCTTTCCATTGGCATTGCGGCCGCTTTGGCCACCGCCCTGCACACCATTATGGTGCTGGGCTGCCTGTTCCTGTTCTTCAGCGCCATTCCGCTAATGACGGTATTCGGCAGTGTTATCACGCTGAACGGCGGGCTGGAGATTACCGCGGCCATTCTGGTGGCCGCCCCGGTGTGCAACGCGCTGCTGCGCTACACCGGCAACGGTGCCAAAACCGCGCCCGCCACCACGGCGCCGTAACCACTGCAAAAACAGCATACCCAAAACGAAACAGCGCCCTCTGCAGAGGGCGCTGTTTCGAAAGAGGAAGGGATGAGGGCTGTGATTGTCCGGCACAGAACAATCGTGACAGCGGGTTTCAGCACTGCCTTCGCCTCAGGAGGAATTCAGAGAGAGGCTAACGGAGGGGTTCCTGGCGCCTCTGCTCTTGCTGTAACCATACCACGCCGATTTTGCTCATTTTGTCGCATTTTCCCGATTGCCTGCGCTTTTCCGTGATTTCTTTTCCCGTCTTTTCGCGCCTTTTTGCAGTGGTGTGGGCGCGCCAGGGGAACGGCCTTTATTCCCCCGGACATGGCGCGCAGGCTTTTGCCTGCCTTTGCAGGCCTGCGCCCTACAAAACATAATAGGGGAAATTTGGTGCGCCCGGGAAAGCAAAACAGCTGTGCGGGTCGTATCCAAAATGCGGCTATCGCGTTACATTCCTGTGCTGCCAGGGCCATGCATGCTGCGCCGTTTGTTTCGCTAAAAAAGGGGGGCGGATGTCTGTGACATCCGCCCCCCCTTTTTATTTTCCAAAACCGTGCCGTTCACACACTATTTTATGGGCAATCATCTTGCCATTTTGTAAATCTCTTCTGCATCGCTTGCATCCAGCTGCATTATAGCCCCCACGGTGCGGTGGCCGTGGTAGCTGCATTTGTCCGCCATGTCGCGTATGTCTTCGTCGGTGGGGGCAAGGCCCGCCTCCTCCAGGTTGGTGGGCATCTCCAACGCCCAGAAAAAGCCCTCCAGCTCCTCTATGCCGGCCAGGGCCATGGCCTCGTCGTCGCCTTCCTCGGGCAGTTCCATCACATGGGTGGCAAAGCGGGCAAAGCGCGCCGGCGCGGCGCGGTACACATACCGCGCCCAGCTGCCCCACACCGCCGCCAGGGACGCCCCGTGCGCCAGGTCATATTTGCCGGAAAGCTCGTGCCCCAGCTGGTGCACGGCCCAGTCTCCATTGCCGTTGCCACAGCCGGTAAGCCCGTTGTGGGACAAGCTGGACGCCCACATCATCTCGGCCCGGGCGTCATAATCCTCGGGCGTGCGGGCCAGCACATGGGCGTTTTGTATCACGTTGCGCATCAGCGCCTCGGCAATCTCGTCCGTCAGGCCCATGGTGGGTGCCTCTAGGGTAAAATAGCGCTCCATCGTGTGCATCAGTATGTCTACACAGCCCACGGCCGTTTGGTAGGGTGGCACGGTAAGGGTAAGGGAAGGGTCCATCACGGCAAAGCGGGGGCGGGCTATGTCGTGCTTAATGCCCCGCTTTTCCCCCGTTTCATCGTTTGTTATCACGCAGGAGTTGCTCATCTCGCTGCCGGCGGCGGCAATGGTAAGCACCGTTCCCACCGGGGTGGTTTTTTCCGGCTGGCGCTTTGCGTCAAAAAAGTCCCACACCTCGCCACCGCAGCCAAGGCCGTAGGCAATGGCCTTGGCGGAATCAATAACGCTGCCGCCGCCCACGGCCAAAATAAAGTCTACCCCTTCGGCGCGGCTTAGTTCCACCGCCTGCCGCACCAGGGACAGCCGGGGGTTTGGCTGCACGCCGCCCAGCATTACATGGGCAACGCCCGCCGCCGTAAGCGATGCACACACACGGCCCAAAAGGCCGCTTTTTTCCGCGCTGGCCCCGCCGTAGTGCACCAGCACCTTGCCGGCGCCCTCTTCGGCGCACAGGCGGCCACACTCGGCCTCGGCGCCTTTGCCAAACAGTACACGGGTGGGGGTATAGTATTCAAAGCCCTGCATCGTCGTCCTCCTTGTGGCTGGTGGCCTGTTTTCGGGGGTGGCCCGCGGCTGCAGCACGCATCCCGTCCAGAGGGCGGGGCCATACGCTCCGGGTCCTTGCGGCCTCTCGCGGGCGTTCTCATCGTGGGCAAACAAAAAAGTGCTGTAACCGATTATACAACACTTTTGCTGCCATTGCCATGACAGGGTTTTATGGGAATGTCCCCATTGCGTTGTTTGCAACGCCATTTATAGACCTCACGCGGAGGCGCACAGGGTATTCCACGCCGAGAACTACCTTCCGCGCCGCTCTGCGCACAATCAGAGGCCCTTGTGCGCAGGACGCCTTGCGGCTGACGTTCTCTTTGGGAACACCCTGCGCCCTCCCGGTTCCGTTTCTGCGGCATATTTCAAACGGCATAACAAGGCACAACGCCGCGTGGCGGGAATGGCCACCCTTTTTATACATGCCTGGTTTTGATAACACATTCTAGGCCTTGCCAATGGCGGCGGCAACGGCCCGGCCCATCTCCTCGCAGCCCACAGGCACGTCATCCGGCCCGGCGGCGTCGGCAGTGCGCAGGCCGCTTTCCAGCACGGCCAAAACCGCCGCCTCCACGGCGTCTGCCTCGGTGGGCATACCCAGGGAATACCGCAGCATCATGCCCACCGAGAGAATGGTGCCCACGGGGTTTGCCAGGTTTTTGCCCGCAATGTCCGGCGCGCTGCCGTGTATCGGCTCAAACAGGCCGGGGGCCCCGGGCGCGCCCAGGCTGGCAGAGGGAATCATCCCGATGGACCCGGTGATCATGCTGGCTTCGTCGGTAAGAATGTCCCCAAACATATTTTCCGTCACCACTACGTCAAACTGGGCGGGGTTTTTCACAATTTGCATGGCGGCGTTGTCCACCAGCATGTTTTCAAACTCCACGCTGGGGTACTGCTGTGCCACCCTGCCTGCCACCGCCCGCCACAGGCGGCTGGTGTCCAGCACATTGGCTTTGTCTACGCTGGTTACCTTGCCGCGGCGCTTTTGGGCGGCGCCAAAGGCCACATGCAAAATGCGCTCTATCTCGCTTTCGCTGTATTCCATCACATCGGTGGCCACCTGCTGGCCGCCTTTTTCCTCGGTTTTGTGCACGCCAAAGTATATGCCGCCAATCAGCTCGCGCACCACTAAAAAGTCTATGCCGGCGGCGGCGATGTCCGCCCGCAGGGGGCTGGCCGCCGCAAGCTGCGGGAACAGCGTGGCCGGGCGCAGGTTTGCATACACGCCAAGGCCTTGCCGCAGGCCAAGCAGGCCTTTCTCGGGCCGGGCGTCGCCGGGCAGGTGCTCCCATTTCGGGCCGCCCACGGCCCCCAGCAGCACAGCGTCGCTGGCTTTGCACACAGCCAGGGTCTCCGCGGGCAGGGGGGCGCCCACGGCGTCTATGGCGGCGCCCCCAAGCAGCGCTTCACTGGTGGCAAAGCTGTGCCCAAAGCGTCGCTCCACGGCATCCAGGCAGCGCAGCGCCTCTTCCATAATCTCGGGGCCAATGCCGTCGCCCCGCAATACCGCAATGTTCTTTTGCATGCTATTCCTCCGGCAAAACCATGGCAGTTTTTGCACAGTTCTGCCGCGGTTTTTATTTCTGGTTGTTTTATTCTGGTTTTGCGGGGTTTATCCCAAAGCCGGCCCCGGCCCACCGCACACGCGGCAGGCCCCCCCGGGGAAAGGGCAAATTCTCAGCCGGTTTTGCGGGGGGCGGCGTCGGCTTCGTCGCGCACTTTGTTGTTGTAGGCGCTTACCAGGGCCGCCACGCTGGCCACAATAATGTCTGTGTGCTGGCCCGCCCCCCAGGTGATGGTACCGCTGCCGTTCCAGGTAAGGCCCACATAGGCCACGGCCTGGCTTTTGCTGCCCACTTCCAGGGCGTGCTCCGCATAGGTAACCAGCGTAAAGTCCCTGCCGGTGGCGGCGCACAAAGCACCCGTAACGGCGTCCAGCCGGCCGTTGCCCTTGGCGGTTACCTCGCGCACCTGGCCGTTCTCCTGCACGGTAATGGCCGCAATGATGCCGTTTTTCTGGATGAAATGCACCTCGGGCACATTTACCGGGGTGGTGATATTCAAATAGGCCTTCTCAAAAATCTCCTTCACCTGCGCGGGAGAAAGCTCTCTGTGCTCGTGGTCGGATATCCCCTTCACCAAATAGCCGAAGTGCTCGCGCATCTTGGCCGGCAGGGTGTAGCCGTAGTGTTGCTCCAGCAAATAGCCAATGCCACCCTTGCCGCTTTGGCTGTTGATGCGGATGACGTCGGTTTGGTACTGGCGGCCCACGTCGGCGGGGTCTATGGGCAGGTAAGGGATGGTCCAGCGGTACAGGCCCTTTTCCTTGTGCCACTCGGTGCCTTTGGCGATGGCGTCCTGGTGGCTGCCGGAAAATGCCGCAAACACCAGGCTGCCGGCATAGGGCTGGCGCTCGTTCACGCGCATGTCGGTCACTTCCTCGTACAACTCCACCACGCTGGGCATATCGCTGAAGTCGAGATTTGGGTCCACCCCATGGCTGAACAGGTTCATGGCCAGGGTAACAATATCCACGTTGCCGGTGCGCTCTCCATTTCCAAACAAAGTGCCCTCCACGCGCTGGGCCCCGGCCAAAACGCCCAGCTCGGTGGCGGCAACGCCCGTGCCGCGGTCGTTGTGGGGGTGGATGGAGAGAATCACGTCGTCGCGGTATTTCAGGTTGTCGCTCAGGTACTCTATCTGGTTTGCGTAGATGTGCGGGATGCTCATCTCTACCGTGGCCGGCAGGTTGATGATGACTTTATTGTCCGGCGCGGGCTGCAGCACGTCCAGCACGGCGTTGCACACCTCCAGGGCATACTCGGGCTCGGTGCCGGTAAAGCTCTCGGGGCTGTACTCAAAGCGGAAGTTGCCCGCCGTTTGCTTCGCCAGCTTTTTCACCAGCTCGGCGCCGTCGGTGGCAATTTTCATAATCTCGCTGCGGTTCATTTTAAACACTTGCTCGCGCTGGGCGTAGCTTATGCTGTTGTAAAAGTGGATGATGGCATTGCCCACCCCTTCTACAGACTCAAAGGTTTTTTCTATGATATGGTCCCGGCACTGGGTAAGCACCTGCAGGGTAACGTCGGCGGGCACCATTTTGCGCAAAAGCAGCTGGTGCAGCAGCTCATACTCGGTGTCCGACGCTGCGGGAAAGCCAATCTCAATCTCCTTGAAGCCCAGGCGCACCAAAAAGGCAAAAAAGGCCAGCTTCTGCTCTAAGTCCATCGGCACGATAAGGCTCTGGTTGCCGTCGCGCAAGTCCACACTGCACCAAATGGGGGCAGTCTCGATATGGTCTTTCTGCACCCAGCGGGGGCCGGTTACGGGCGCCGGGAAATAGCCGGGGGCGTAGCGGTCAAAATGTTTCATGGGGGGGTTCCTCCTTGCCGGAATGGCTTTTGTGGGTGCGCCGGGGCGGATTTTTAGTGGGCGGATGTATTGTGAAGGGCTTTCGCGCAACCCTCGCTTTGTTGGCCAAGGAGAGTGTTATCCCGCGGGGCCAGGCCCCGCCCCTGCCCCTCATCGGCGCTGGGTTCCGCCGCTGGGCGGCGGGATATTCACCCTCTCGGCCGGCCTTGCTCGGTTATGCGAAAGCCTGCTTTCGCGCAACCCTCGCTTTGTTGGCCAATAAAAAAACCGCGCCTCTGTTATTCAGAGACGCGGATGCTTCCACGCGGTACCACTCTGCTTCGCCCCCAAAAAGGCGGGCGCGCTTTGCAGGGCACAAACATGCCCCGCCCGTGTAACGGCGGGCTGCCGGCACAGCCTACTGGGGCGCTTGCCCGTTCAGCCTGCTGCTCAAAGGTGAGTTCGGCATCCACTTGCCAGGGCCTTGCACCAACCGGCCCCTCTCTGCAAAGCGCATGAACACCTACTGGTCCTTCTCATCGCATTTTGGGTTATTGGTTGGTAGTGTAGCACAGGTTTGGGGGGCTGTCAACTGTTTTTGCAGCGGGGCGGGGCACCGCGGCCCTTGCCGCCTTGCTGTCACCTGCGCAAATGTGATACAGTGGTATTTGTAGGAGAGGAGCGCACCCCCAATGGCTATGATGTCTATTCTGGGCATTTATGCGGTGTTTTATGTTGTGATTGCCCTGGTGGCCCTGTGCCTTGTTCTTGGCCTTGTGGCAGGGGTTCTGTTGTTGATGGTGTCCCGCCGCGTGGCAAAACGTGGCAGCCCGGCGGCCAGCCGGGCACCTGCTGCCTTCCCGGTTGCAGGCTGGCTGGCGATAGCCGGCGGCGTTGGGGGCAGCGTGGCGTTCGCCCTGGCATGGTTCTCCAACGAGGAAGGCTATCGTTTCGCTTTCAATATGTTGTTTTTCTTGCTGGCCGCGGCGCCCCTGTTGTGCGCGGCCGCAGGCCTTGTACTGTTGGTATTGTGCGCCCGCCTGGGGCGGTATACCCCTGAAGCGGCCGCACTGCGAGGCCTTCGGGCCACCGGCTTTGTCTTTGGCGTGCTGGGGCTTGTGTGCGGGGGCGGTTTTGCGCTGTTTTTGGCTTTTTTGCGCTTTTTGGGGTTCGCCGCCTAAGCTGCCACGGCCTTGTACCCATTTCTTCGGCCACTATAGCAAACGGGAGGGAACCGCCGTGCTGACAGGCCGTTTTGCGCCGTCCCCCAGCGGGCACATGCACCTGGGCAATGCGTTTTCTGCGCTGCTGTGCTGGCTTTCCGTGCGCAGCCGGGGCGGGCGCCTGCTGTTGCGCATGGAGGATTTGGACCCCGCCCGCTGCCGGCCCGAATATGCCCGCGCCCTTTTGGACGACCTTGCCTGGCTGGGGCTGGACTGGGACGAGTATGTGCCCCCCGCCCGGGACACCGAGGCCCAAGGCGCCACCGAAGGCGGCATTTTGTACCAAAGCCGCCGCAGCGCCTTTTACGCCGCCCAGCTTACCCGGCTAAAGGCGCAGGGTCTCCTCTACCCCTGTTTTTGCACCCGCGCCCAGTTGCATGCAGCCAGTGCCCCCCAGGCCGGGGCGGCCCCGGGCGTTTACAACGGGCGCTGCCGGCGCCTTGCTGCCAGGCAGGTGGCCGCCATGCTGGCACAGCGCCCCGCCGCTGTGCGGGCAGCCGTACCGGATGAGGTGATCTCTTTTTGTGACGGTGTGCAGGGCCCCGTGCGGCAGCACCTTGCCACAGAATGCGGGGATTTTCTTTTGTGCCGCAGCGACGGCGTGCATGCCTACCAGCTGGCCGCCACCGCAGACGATGGCGCGGCGGGCATTACCGAGGTGGTGCGCGGGCGCGACTTGCTGGACAGCACTCCGCGCCAAATATGGCTTTTGCGCACGCTGGGCTATGCGGTGCCCCAATACTACCATGTGCCCCTGCTGCTGGCGGCAGACGGGCGCCGCCTTTCCAAGCGCGAGGGGGACCTTAGCCTTTGCGCCCTGCGCGGACGGGGCGTGCAACCCCAGGCCATTGTGGGCCTGCTTGCCCACCTGGCGGGGCTTTGCCCCACGCCGGCCCCTGTGGCGGCCCGGCAGTTGCTACCTTCTTTTGATTGGAGCCGTGTTCACAAAGAAAACCGAGTGTTTACGGAGGGACTATTGTGAAAACCATTGGCCTTTTGGGCGGCATGAGCTGGGAGAGCACCACCACCTATTACCAGGAGATCAACCGGGAAACCGCCCGCCGCCTGGGCGGGCTGCACAGCGCCCCGCTGCTGTTGCATAGTGTGGACTTCGCCGAGATAGAGGCCCTGCAAAAAAGCGGAGACTGGGAACGCGCTGGCGCCATTTTGAACGAGGCCGCCAAGGGCCTAGTGGGGGCCGGGGCGCAGCTGCTGGTGCTGTGCACCAACACCATGCACAAGGTGGCCCCCCGCTTGCAGCAGGGCATTGCCGTGCCGTTTTTGCACATTGCCCATGCCACTGCCGACGCCCTGCTGGCCGACGGCGCCGTAAAAATAGGCCTGCTGGGCACAAAACCCACCATGCAAGAGGACTTTTACAAACAGGCCCTGTGGCAGCGCGGCATAGAGGTGCTACTGCCTACCCCCTGGCAGATGGACGAGGTGCACCGGGTAATTTTTGAAGAGCTGTGCCGCGGCGTTTTGGCAGAGGATTCGCGCGCTTTTTTCCTAGCGCTCATCGAGGAGCTTGCCCGCCAGGGCGCCCAGGGCGTGGTGCTGGGCTGCACGGAAATTGGCCTGCTGGTGCACCAGCAAAGCACCGCCATCCCCCTGTTCGACACCACGCGCATCCACGCCCACCAGGCCGTAGAGTTGGCGCTGCAGGGCTAAAGCTAAAGCTGGCCCGGGCATGGCAATCGCAGCAATACGGATAAAAGCAAACACGGTTTGGTGGTAAAACGCCGCCAAACCGTGTCTCTTTGCTTGGTTCTTCTGCTTGGGCGTGCCGTTATACCCCTGCCTTTCCGGCGCGGGCGGCGCCTCTTGGCTCAGCTTGGTTTTTCTTGCGGCGCGCTGCCGGGGGCCGGCAGGTTTTTTTCCACAAATTCCTCCACCACCCAGCCGCTCAACAGCTTTACACCCTTTTTGCGCCACAGCACAAACGCTGCGGCGGAAAGCACGCTTGCCGCCATACAAGCCATAATGTCATGCATGGTATCGAACACGCCGGTGGTAAGATGATTTTGGGAGTCGTTCCCAGTGAACATAAAGTCGAAATACTCAACAATTTCCCAGGCAACGGCCACAAAGGCAGAGAAAAACAGCCCGTACCCGGCCGCCAGGGCCGTGGGCGCGCGCAGGGCCCGCTGTGGCCCCGCCTGCCAGTAAAACAGGCAAAACCCCACTATGGCAAACAAAAAGCCCGAAAAAAAGTGGGATACCTTGTCCATCACCTGGCTGTCCTTGAAACCGCCGTACACGCAGCCGTAGCTGTAGGCAAACAGGCTGAACAGGTACACCGCCGTATACAGGCGCCAGCAGTGCTGCAGCCCCACCCGGCGGAACACCCATGGAATCAACAAAAAAAGCGGGAACAACACGCCTCGGAGGGCCAGGTCATTATTTCCTTGCACAAACTGGTAAATTGTCAGTGCAAGATTCACAACAGAAAAAAGCACCATCAACGCATAGGTGCTTTTTTGGGCCGTCCATTTTTTTGGCGAGGTTTCCTGGGCCGCCCCAGGGCGGCTCACTGCGCGGCCCCCTGGTGCGCGGCCAACAGCTGGCGGTAATCCTGGTAATTTTTGCGCAGCAGGGCGGGGGTGTCCAGCTGGTAGGGGCACTGCTTTTTGCACTGCCCACACTGGATACACCCGTTGATTTGCTCCATTTTCTCTTGCCACAGCGGGGAAAAATACCCTGCCGCCGGGGCGCGGCGCAGCAGCAGGGACATGCGCGCGCACCAGGAAATATCAATGCCCGCCGGGCACGGCATGCAGTACCCGCAGCCGCGGCAAAAATCTCCGGCCAGCTCGGCACGGTCTTGCTCTATTCGCTGCTGGGCGGCCGGCGTAAGTGTGGCGCCTGCTTTTTGCGCGGCAAACAGTTGCGCCAGCTCCTCCGGCTTTTGTATGCCCCAAATGGGCACCACCCCGGCAAACTGGTTCATCCAGGCGCGCGCGGCAGAAATATCCGTAATTAACCCGCCAGAAAGCGCTTTCATTGCAATAAAGCCCATGTTTTTCTCTTCGCACAGGCGCACAAGGGCTTGCTCTTGCGGGCCGGAAAGGTAGCTGAAGGGAAACTGCAGGGTGTCGTACGCCCCGCTTTCTATCGCCTGTTGGGCCACGTTCAGCCGGTGGTTGGTAATGCCGATGAACCGGATCTTCCCCTCCTCCTTTGCCCGCCCCATCTCCTCGTACAGGCCGCTGCCGTCGCCCGGCAGGGGGCAAAACATGGGGTTGTGGAACTGGTAGATATCCACATGGTCCGTTTGCAAAAGGGACAGGCTGGTGGCCAGGTCCTTGCGGAAGGCTTCCGGCGTTGTGGCGCCGGTTTTGGTGGCCAGGGTAAAGTGCGTCCGCTGGGCGGAAAGCGCGTTCCCCAGCTTCTCCTCGCTGTCGGAATATGCGCGCGCGGTATCAAAAAAGTTTATCCCACCGTCAAAGGCGGCGCGCAGCAGGGCCACGGCGTCTTGCATGCCCACCCGCTGCACGGGCAAGGCGCCAAAGCCGTCCTTGTTCACGGTAAGGCCTGTGCGTCCCAGTGTTGCTTCCATGGCGCCCCCCTTGTTTTGCGGTTTTTGCAAATTTTTGTATAGCTTCTAACTTTTATTTCGTCATAAACAGTATGCCCAGCGTGCGTGGCCCACAGTGGGAGGAAATGGTGCCCGAGGCCCGCGTTACATACACCTCATCAAAATGGGCATACTTTTTAATCTCTTCTTTCACCAGCGCAATGTCGCTTTCGGGCGAGCCGGAGTGCGTGATGAAGATGCGCTCGGGCACAAGGTCGTTTCGGCCGTCCAGCTGGTCCTTCACATACTCGGCCAGCACTTTCTCCATGCTGCCGCGGTATTTTTTGCCCACGCCCATGCGCCCGCCGTCAAAATTGTCCACCTTTATGCAGGGCTTCAGCTTCAGCAAGTTGGCCCCAAAGGCCGTAATGGCGCTGCACCTGCCCCCCGCCGCCATAAACTCCAGCGTGTCCAATATAAAGCTGGCACTGGTTTTTTCGCGCAGCTGTATCAATTCCCGCTGTATATCGGCGGAGGCCATGCCGGCCTCTATCATCTGCCCCGCCTTCACCACCAAATGGGCGCTGCCCGTGGAAAGGCTGGCGGAATCCACCGGGTAGATGTGGCCCAGCTCCTCGGCGGCCAGCATGCAGTTCTGGTAGGCAGAGGACATGGCCGTGCCCAAATTGACGTGCACCACCTCGTAGCCGTCGCCCACCCATTTTTCAAAATATTCGGCATATTCGCCCGGGGTAATGGCCGCGGTTTTGGGCAAAATGCCGCGGTCTCTCCAGGCGCTGTACAGCTCCTCCGGCGTTATCTCCAGGCGGTCCACATAGCTTTCGTCGCCAATTTGTATGTGGTAATTAAACATTTGTACGTTGTATTTATCCTGTAGCTCTGGCCCGATGTCACAGGTGCTGTCGGCGCTCAGGATAATTTTGTTTGCCATCGCCGCATCGTTCCTTCCTTTGTTTTCCCGCCGCCGGGGGCATTGCGCCGCAGGGCAGGTTTACCTATATAGAGTAGCATATTTTCGCCATTTTGAACAGTGGATTTTGCGGTTTTGCCCGCGGGCCGCCTTGCGCGCCGGTGGGTGATGGAGTATACTTGCAGTACTGCCAAAGAAACGAGGGATAGTTTGAAAACAGCGATTGTATGTGAAGGCGGCGGCATGCGGGGCGTGTACACCAGCGGGGTGCTGCAGGCCTTTATGGAGGGCGGCTTTGTGGCCGACGAGCTCGTCGGGGTTTCGGCGGGGGCGTCCAACGGGGCGTCGTATGTGTCGGGCCAGAAAGGGCGCGGATACCGCACCAACGTGGATTACGCGGCCGACCCGCGCTATTGCAGCGTGGGCAATTTTCTGAAAACCGGCTCCATTTTTGGGATGGACTATATTTTTACCGAGATTGCCGACGTGCTGGACCCCTTCGATTTTGAGGCCTTCCACGCCGCGCCGTGCGGGTTTTGGGCCGGCGCCACCGATGTTGCCACCGGCAAGGCTACCTTCTTCGGCAAGGACCATATCTCCCAGGGGCTTATGGCCATCCGGGCGTCGTGCTCGCTGCCCATGTTGTCCCACATGGTGGAGATTGACGGCCGGCTGTACCTGGACGGCGGCATTGCAGACCCCATTCCCATAGACAAGGCCCTGGCCGACGGCTGCGAGCGCCTGGTGGTAGTTTTGACGCGGGAGCGCGGCTACCGCAAAACGCCCCAAAGCTTCCGCCCGGTGTACCGGCAGATGTACCGGCAGTGGCCGGCCTTTGTGCAGGCCATGCAGCTGCGCCACCTTACCTACAACCACACGCTGGAACGCCTGTGGCGCCTGGAAGAGGCAGGCCAGGCCATTGTGATTGCCCCGGCCGCCCCCTTAGGGGTAGACCGCTTTGGCAAGGACAAGGAAAAGCTGGTGAATGCCTATTACACCGGCCTTGCCGACGGCCAGCAGGCCTTGACGCTGCTGAGGTAGGCGGAGGATAGGCAGGCGAAAACGGCCCTGATCTCCCGTTTCTCTGCCCCGCTGGGTGGGCGCCCGTTTGCACGCCAATGTTCCGCGCGGGGTGAGCCTATCCCAGTACTTCTTCTAGTATTTTTTCGCCCTTGTTATACCCTGTGTAAATTTCTTTTTCTAAGGCCTGGAACCAGGCATCCATCGTCTCTTGGCGCTTTTTAGCCATTTGGCGGGCCTTTTGGGTAAAAAATACATTGTGCAGGTCTTTCAGCTTACGGTGATACTCCCGCAGCAGGCTGTGCCGGCCTTTTTCGCCGGGGCCGGGCTGGCCGTCGGGCCCGGTGCGGTACCAGGGCTCCCCAATTTGGGCGCCAAACAGCAGCGCCCGCCCGCAGCCCACCGCGCCGCTCAAGTCCAGCTTGTCGGCGTCGAACACAATCTCCGCCTCCAGGCTTTGGGGCCGCTGCCCGCCCTTATAGCTGTGGGTACAGATGCACGCCTGTACATGGGCCGCCGTCTCTTCGCTGTACCCTTGCTTTTGCAGCCAACCATAGGCCATGTGGGCGCCCAGCTCTGCGTGGCCTGTTTTTTGGGCGTCGTCCTCGGCGCCGCGGCCAATGTCGTGCAGCAGCGCCGCCAATATCACCACGTCCATGTTGGCCCCGGGCAGGGTTTTGGCAATGCGCACGGCGGCATACAACACCCGCATCACATGGCCGGTGTCGTGCACGTCCTGTGGCATATAGGTTTGCATGGCGGCCTTGGCCGCGGCGAACTGTTCCTTTGTCATGGCGTTTCCTCCTGCCGGGCGCCTGTATGGGCTCTCTTTCCCGTATTGTCCCGCTGCGGGCGGGGCTTTGTCAAGGGGAAAGGGCACCGCGCCCGCTTTGTGGCGGGTTTGCCAGGGCCCGTGTGGCGCCTGCACGCCTTTCCCGCTATAGCCATCCTGCTTTTCCCCGCGCCTTTACGCTTCCCAAAGGAGAACCCCCCTATGCACCAGCGCCTGTTTGAGATTACCCTGCTGCTTACCCAGCACGGCAGCACCACCGCCCAGCACTTGGCCGGGCGGTTTGGCGTGTCCACCCGCACCATTTACCGGGACATTGACGCATTGTCCGGCGCGGGGGTGCCCGTGTACACCCAGCGTGGCAAGGGCGGGGGCATTTACCTGCTGCCGGACTATGTGCTGGATAAAGCCCTGTTCACAAAGCAGGAGCAACAGCAGCTGGTGGCCCATTTTGAAAGCCTGGCCGCCCTGCAAACGCCGGACACCGCCCCTGTGCTGGATAAACTGGCCGCCCTGTTTGGCCGCGGGGCCAACTGGCTACAGGTGGACTTTGCCCCTTGGGGCGGCGGCGAGGAAACCCAGCAGCGCTTCCGCCTGCTGCGCGACGCCATTTTACAGCGGCAAGAGGTAGCCTTTGCCTACGCCGGTGCTACGGGAGACACCCAGCGGCAGGTGCACCCTGCGCGGGTGGTGTTCCGCGGGCAGGGGTGGTACCTGTATGGCTACTGCCTTTTGCGGGAGGACTACCGCTTTTTTAAGCTGACGCGCATGCGCGATGTACGCCTTACCGGCCAGGGCTTTGCCCCGTTGCCCGCACCGCCGCCCACCGCACCAAACGCCCCCGCGCCCATGGCGCATGTGCGGCTGAAGCTGGACGCCACACTCGCTTTTCGCGCACTGGACGAATTTTTGCCCGAGCAGCTGTGTCCCGACGGAAATGGCGGCTGCATCGCTGAATTTGACTTCCCCATGGCGGACGCCTGGCTTTTTGGGTATGTGCTTTCCCTGGGGCCCGGCGCCGAGGTGCTGGCGCCCGCCGATTTACGCCGGCAGCTGGCGGCCCACCACAAAGCCATGGCCGCGCTGTATGCCGCCGATACGGCCGGGGACGAAGACGGCGCAGCGCCGCCCGCAGAAGAAGCACCGAAAGAAATGGGGTAAATACCGCGGGGCAGGCCTTGGCACTTTGCGCTCTATCGGTTTGCCTGCAACGGCGCCCCGTGAAAAGCCGCCGCGTGCTGTTCCGGCATGTTGCACAAGCCTTTTCGTCAACATTCCCAAGGTTTCTTAAGCTGCTCCCTCTGCGCTGCCGCATAAAAGACACCTGCATTTTCGGCGGAGGCGGGTTTGCCTGCCACCCCCACCGGGGCCGCGGCGCTCTGCCCAAACCGTCCGCATATTTTCCCTCCGCTGCCTTTTTGCGGGAAAACCTGACAGAGGATGTCCCCTTTTGTGTGCTATGCTGTTAGCACAAGCCCGCCCACCCGCAAGGAGGACACCCCATGCCCGCAGCCTTTGATTTTACCAAGGAATACAAGGACCTGTACCTGCCCGGCACCACCCCCGCCCTGTGCGAAGTGCCCGCCATACTGTTTATACTGGTAGACGGCACCGGCGCGCCCGAGGACGCCGCCTACCAAAACGCCGTGGGGGTGCTGTACGCCCTGGCCTATAGCATCAAGATGAGCCGCATGGGCAGCCTTGCCATAGACGGATATTTTGACTATAAAATGCCCCCGCTGGAAAGCCTGTGGGACGGCTACACCTTCGACGCCGGAAACAGCCGCCACACCTGGCACTGGACGGCCATGCTGCGCCAGCCACCCTTTGTGACGGACGAGGTGTTCCGCTGGGCGCTGGGCCAGGCCGCCGCCAAAAAGCCGGAACTTGATGTTTCCGCCGCCCGCCTGGAAACATGGGAGGAAGGGCTGTGCGTGCAGACCCTGCACAAGGGCCCCTACGCGCAAGAACCTGAAACCCTGGCAAAAATGGACGCATATATCCGTGAAAATTCCCTGGAAAATGACATTGGCCCTGCGCGCCGCCACCACGAGATCTATCTGTCAAACCCTCAGCGCGCCAAACCCGAAAACCTGAAAACCGTTTTGCGCTGCCCTGTGCGCCGAGTATAGCGCCGCCCGCCACACACGGCAACCACATAGAAAACAACGGAAAACCCGTGTGTTTTGTGGCGGCATTTCCCCTGTTTTCCTCATTTTATACCCCGCCGGAAGGGCCCTTATGGAACTGGTAGCCGCAAAGACGATATTGCAGCGCAACAAAAGCCTTGGCTGGTTTGGCTGCGAATACAACATGAATATCTACCGCGGCTGTTGCCACGGCTGCTTGTATTGCGACAGCCGAAGCGACTGCTACCACCTGGAGGATTTTGACAGGGTGCGGGCCAAAAAAGACGCCTTGCGCATTTTGCGGGATGATTTGGCCCGCAAGGCCGTGAAGGGCGTGGTTGCCACCGGCGCCATGAGCGACCCCTACAACCCCTTCGAGGCGCAGCATCTGCTTACCCGAAACGCCCTTTCCCTGCTGGACGCCTACGGCTTTGGGGTGGCCATTGCCACCAAAAGTGCACTTGTTTGCCGCGATGCAGACATTTTGCGGGACATCGCCGTGCATTCCCCGGTGCTGTGCAAAATTACCCTTACCACGGTGGACGATGCGCTGGCCGCCAAGGTGGAGCCCGGTGCCCCCAGCCCCACGCGGCGGCTGGCCGCCTGCGAGGAACTGGCGAATCAGGGCGTGTTTTGCGGCTTTTTGCTAATGCCCGTGTTGCCCTTTATTGAAGACGACGAGGCCGCCGTGCTGGCCCTGGTGCGCCGCGCCGCCGCTGCCGGGGCGCGGTTCATCTACCCCAGCTTTGGCGTTACCATGCGGGCCGGCCAGCGGGAGTATTTTTTGCAGGGCCTGGATGCTGCCTTCCCCGGCGAGGGCTATGGGCAGCGGTACCGCAGCCACTTTGGCAACCGCTACTTTTGCGCCAGCCCAAACGCCCGGCAGCTGTGGCAGGCCTTCTCTCAGGCCTGCGCCGAAACCGGCCTGCTGCACGAGATGCTGGACATCGTCCGCGCTTACCGCCAGGGCCGCCAAACCGGGCAGCTTAGCTTTTTGTAGCGCAGAGCATTCTTTTTTTATCTGTAAAGCGCAATGCAACCCCCGCAAGGGGAATGCCCGCCGGGTATATTGTAACGCAGCATCATAGAAAGTTTCACAAAACTCCCTCGTCAAAGCAGACGGGGGAGTTTTTGGCAACAGCGCGCGGCGCAGGGTGCCTGTGCTTTTGGGCGGCAATTGTTTGTGTATTTATGCGACATTTTTCCCGTATTTTTATTCTGCCTGCCGGTGGAAGGTAAAGGGCCCTTCGTCCCCCACCAGCAGGGTAATGACATCATACCCTTCGTACCCAAAAAGGATGCCGATGTTCCCCTCGCGGGGCAGCATTTGCCCTTTGTAGAACATGTAGTCGCCCGAGACCTCGAAGTCCGGCAGGTAGAAGGCCCTGTCGGCATAGTCGTACAAAAAGGTGCCGCCGCCATCGGCGGAGTGCCATTCCCCGTCCAAAAACCGGCGGATGTACCCGTCGCTTAGCAAAATGGCGCCCACGGGGATGCCCTCCTCCTCCAGCGCGCGCAGGGCGGCAAGCCCATTGGCGCTGGGGGCGGCCGCCAGGGCGCAGGCGGCGGTATAGCCCGAGGTTTGCCCCTGTTGGGGCAGGCGCCCAAACAGGGCGCCCGCCGCGGCAAATTCACCTTCCTCATACAAAAGCAGGGCTTGTTCCAGCGCCTGGGCCGCAGCGGCCGTGGCCTTGTTTTCGCTGTCCAAAAAATCGTCCAGCGCGGCAAAGGCCTCGTGGCGCACCAATGGGTCTGTGGTGGCTTCGGCCGCCTGATAGGCGGCAATGCGTGCGGCAAAATTGGCGCTATCCGTATAGCTGCCCAGCTGGGCAAACAAGGCGTGGGCCTCGACCAGCGCGCCCGCTTCCATGTGTTGGTGCGCCAGGGCATAGCGGGCGTGGTTTGCCTGGGCGGGGCTGTCTTCATACGCGCCCAGGGCCTCAAACGCCTGCAGGGCCCCATGGGCGTCCCCTTCCTCCAGCAGCAAGCGGCCCGCGCTGTAGCGGTAGGTCTCGTCGTTTGCGCGGCGCATCCAGGGCGCGGCATCCAGCGCCTGCACCACCCGGGCATATTGCCCCGCCGCATAGGCCTGCCGGGCCGCGCTTTGGCGCCACAGGCTATAGCCGGCCAGCACCCCCGCCACAAGCAACAGGCACAAGGCGGCCACCCCCAGCCTTTTTGCTGGGGATTTTTTGCGTATTTTTGGGAGATTTGTTTTTGCTTTTTCGGGTGCTTCAAACGGGGCTTCCAAAACGGGTGTTGCAAGCACTGCGGGCGGCGCCTCTTCGGCTTGTGCCGGGGCCGGGGTAGGCAGCTGTGCGGGCTGTTTTGGCCTTGTTTCCCCCTGTGCAGCGGGCCGGGCAAATGTCGCCTGCGTTTCTTCATTATGCAGCACAAGCGTGCCGGCGGCAAATGCAACAGGCGGCAGTTCTTCCCCCTGCGCCGGGGCCGGTGCTTCTTCGTGCAGCTGCGGTGGCCTTTGGGAACTTGGCCCGTCCCCTTGGGCGGGGGCCCCTTTTTCTTCCGCCGGGTGGGTCACCGCTGCTTTTTCCAGGCCGGAGGACACCACCACCGCAGTGGGTATGGGTGGTATTTCCGGCGCTTTGGGCGGCGCCGAAGCAGGTGGCGTCTCTGCCACCGGGGGCGGCGCAGCAGAGCCCACTGGCGCAGCAGGGTTCTGCCCCCAAGGTACAGCTTGGGTACCCACAGCCGAACCAGATATAGCCGGGGCCGCCATAGGCTTTTCCGGTTTCGCTTGAGGCACCTTGGCTTGGCTTACCCCAGCCGGGGCCAGTGCGGCCTTGGGAAACTCCGCCGGGGCTCCCTCCACCCGGGCCGGTATGGCCGGGGTTCCCCCAGGCCTTGCCGGCACCACCTGGGGCATCTGCGCCGGGGCTTTCGTTGCATCTGCCGCCACCGCTTTAGCCTGCGGCGTGGAGGGGGCTTCTCCCAGTGGCACGGCCGCCGGAGGCGGCGCGGCCTTTGCCTGCGGGGCAGGGTGGCCGCTTGCCGTACCGGCCACGGGCTGCCGGCTACCCGGCCCCTCCAT
>JAJDGD010000023.1 GCA_030265505.1 Ruminococcaceae bacterium OttesenSCG-928-O06
CCATACGGCGGGGGCGCCTGCTGCGGGTTTTGTGGGGGCGGCGCACCATAGGGGTAGCCGCCCTGCCCCGGCGGGGTAAGGGGCCGCTGCCAGGGGGCCGCCCCACCCGGCACGGCGCCGCCATAGGGGGCGGCAAAGGCGGGCTGTTTCGGGGGTGTGTAAGGCCAGCCGGCCTCTGTGGGGGGCTGCAGGGTAGCAAATATCCGCTTTCTAAGCATCACAAAAATCATAACGGCGCCCACAATCAGCCCAATCACCATATAGCTCAGTATAATGCTGGCCGTCTCATTGCCCAGCGCGGCAGGCGCCACCACTATCCCCATCAGGTTGATGGCAAAGTGCAGCAGCATGGGCACCCATATTTTGCCCGTTTGCAGGTACAGCCAGGCAAACAGGCAACCTATCACAAAGGCGTACATCAGCTGGGACAAATTGCCGTGGAAGGCCGCAAAACAGGCCGCGCTGAACAAAATATAGCTTTTGTCGCTGCACCCCTGCATCTTTTTGCGTATGGTATAGCGGAAGATGAACTCCTCGCCCAACGCCGGCACAATGGTGCCAAACAGGATGTTGGGCAAAAGCGAGCTGCCCGTTACGATATCCTCCAGCGCGTTGCCCACGGAATCAAAGCTGCCGCTGAGGAAATATTGCATCAGCATCATCAAAATGCTGGTGACGAAGTTGATCAGGTATGTGGCCCCCAGGCTGAAGGCCACCGCCATCAAAAACTGGGCCGGGCCAAACTTTTGGGTGGGGCGGGCAGCGGCGGGCCCGTTGGGCACCGCCCGTAAAATAAGCAAAAACAGCGGCAGGCCCAGCAGGTACAGGGGAATGTCGTTCAACAACCACATGCCCCAAGTGCTGTAAAGCAGTGCCGGCGCATACCGCATAAACAGCACCTGCAGCCCCATCATGCCCAGCAGCCATATGCTCATCATGGCAAACAGGCCCAGGCCAATATAGGTGCAAATGCGTTTTGGGTCCCTTTTTGTGTCCATCGCGTCTCCTTTGCATATACCCGCCCGTGCGCGGGGATATTGTTAAGTGTACCATAAGCACGCCGGGAAGAAAAGCCGGCAGCGCACCCGATATTGCGACAGAAAACCCTTTACGCCCCCGCTTTGGCGGCGTATAATAGGAAAAAGGCGGGCGCCGGTGTGCCCCGCCCTATCGGAGGTACCACATGAAAGAACTGACGCTTTTTTACCTGGAAACCTGCCCCCATTGCAAGCGGGCCCGCGCCTATATGCAGGAATTGCGCGATGAAAACGCCGAGTACGCGGCCATCCCCATTAAAATGGTGGAGGAAAAGCAGGAGAGGCAGCTGGCCGACAGCTACGACTATTTCTATGTGCCCTGCTACTATATCGGCGAGCGGAAAGTTGCCGAGGGCCGCATAGACAAAGAGGGCGTGCGCACCGTGTTTGACGAAGCGCTGAAGGCCTGACGCAAACCGAGACCGCAAAGCAAAACCACCGCAGGCAAAAAGCCTGCGGTGGTTTTTGGTGGGCCTTCGGGGACTCGAACCCGGGACCGTCCGGTTATGAGGTTGATTCCTCTTGTCTATGCGTTTTTAATGCTTCCAAATAATTTGATGTGTCGTTGTATTTAATCACAATAAATCCAATAATAATAGATAAAAACAAGGTGTTTTGAAAAAAAGGGGTGCAAATGGGGTGCAAAATGCCGCCCTGTTTACACCCCCTTATTCGTCGGAACCTTCACCCCACCAGCGCTGCGTGTACAAGGATGCGCTCGGTATCATCTTCGCCGTTGGTGCAGGTGGAAAGGGTGAGAATTTGGCTTGTACCCTCCGGCGCACCCAGGGCTGCTGCAAAAGCCGCAAAATCGGCATCGTCTGCAAAATTCAGCCGGTAGGCGGCGTCCCATGCGTCGGTGGTGCGGGCGGCAAAGATTTGCCATGTTTGGGTGGTGCCGTCCGGCAGGGTAACGGTGACGGTGGGGTATTGGGCAAGGTGGGCGGCGTCAAGGTAATTCTTCAAGCTGCCAAACATGCTGCCACTTTTTACGTTGTGGCCGTACAAGATGGTGTGACGGGAGGCAAACCCGCCGGTGTTGCCGCTGTCCATAAAGATAGCGCCCGCCGCGTTGTGGTTGCCCTCAAAGGTAGTGGTGAGGTAGCGGGTGTTATCGGCCCCTTGCACCACAGGGTAATCCACCCCTGCTCCCGCTATTTGCAGCCAGCCCACATAGTCCGGGTTTATCTCCCAGGGTTCCTTGGGCGGTTCAACCTCGCTTTCGCTTTGGGGTATCGGCGTACTTAATGTGGCACCACTTTGCACGCCGGGTGAATACTGGCTGCGCAGGCCATCATACTCCTGCGCGGCGGCTTCGCGCTCTTGCAGTGTGCTGGTTATTTGAATGATGGATGCCAGCAACACGCCACAGCAGATGGCGGCTGCAACCACAACTGCAAACAGCACCACGCGTTGTTTCCCGCGCAGTGCTGCCATCTTTTCAAATATGCGCCGCATCAGCCTGCTTTGCGGCCAAAGCGTTTGCGTGCCGCTATACCACACAGTGTAAGCCCTGCCAGTGCTAAACTGCCACATAGTGCCCACAGCGGTATGTTTGTGTTGTCGCCTGTTTGCGGGCTGCCGGGGCCAGGGTCTGGCGTGGGTGTGGGCGTGGGTGTGGGCAGTATCAGTGTTATCACGGTGGGATTGCTGATAACGCTTTGGACAGCGATGTTCACATCCTGCGGGGTGCCGGTGATCAGATTGGCAATTGGGTCCACCTCCCAAGTGCTCCCGGGCACATCATTTTGCAGAGGCAGGGTTTGGGTCGCAGGCCGTTTGTAGGCATTGTCCCCATCGGCGATTGTGAGGCGGGCAGCCGCCACTTTGAACACCACCTTGCTGGTAGAGTTGTGAAGCGCCATCCCGGCGCCGGAGGTACTGGTGATTTGCGCCGAGGTGCTGTTGCCCCCGGTGGCCACCAGCTGGCCGGAAAGATTCAAATTGCCGGCAAAGCCGCCCATATACACCCCCGTGCCGCCCCAGGTGTCGCCGGATTCGCCCCCGGTGGCATTCACCACTGCCCCGGCCGACACTGTGAAGCTGCCTTCGGGACTAATTAATATCCCGCTGCCGCCAAGGCCGGTGCCAGTATTGGCTCCACCCTGGGCCGTCAGCGTGCTCTCCACTGTCAGCCCTGCGGCGACGGTGGTACACACCCCAGCGCCACTGGTTAGACTGCCATCGTGACTGCCACCATAGGCCTCGGTGGGGGCCGCCAGCCGGGCGCTTTGGCAAAAGATGCCATGCCCAGCGCTGAAGGTACCATGGCCGGCCCCGCCAGTGGCTTTCAGGCTGCCACCCAGCACCTCCAACGTGCCTGAGGCCCATAGGCCGGCCCCGCCAGGGCCATTCGTGGCACCGCCCTCACCCCCGGTGGCCGTCACATGCAGGGCGCTGCCCGCCTCCATGGTCATGTTGCCGGAGATAGTAGTGGCTATACCTACCCCGCCGCTATACGCACTCTCCCCTTTGCCACCGGTGGCGGTGAGGGTGCCGGCGCCATTCAGCACCAAATTGCCGCTGGTCAAATAGATGCCCCGGCCGCCGTTCCTGTTGGTGGCCGGGCCGCCCCCGGTGGCCGTTAGACTGGACGTGGCATTAGCCCCGGTGATGGTGAGGGCGGCAACACTACTGATGCCAGCGCCGTTGTCAGTGGCATTGGTGCCACCGGTGAGGGACACGCCCCCGGAAAAGCTGAGGGCGTGGGGCCCGGAGGCACTGCTAAAGCTCAGGGCGTGAGCGGAGGCCATGGTGGCCGGCGCTGTAAGGGTAAGGTCTGCCAGGGTAAGGGTGGCGGTGCTTGCCGTCACCTCAATGTATACGTTGGTCAACACCGCCCCGCCACTGCTCAATGTTACCGGCCCGGCTGTGTCTACCAAAATCCTGATGGGGCTGGCCGGGCTGCCATTCAGCAAAAAGCCGTCGCCGGTGCCGTCCCCGTTCGCACTGATGGTCAGCGTATTGGGCGAGCCAGCGGTATAGCTCCAGCCGTTGCCGCTTTCCCCGCCCGCCAATGTGTCCAGCTGGATGGTTTCCACCGCGGCCCTTGCCCGCAGGGGCAGCGCCAGGCCCAGCGCCCCAAACAGGGCCACCACAATGCACAGCACCAGCAAACCGCTGCCCAGCCGCATTTTTGTTGTTTGTTTTGTCATGGTTCATCCCTCGCCTTTAAGTAAGTGCCCGGTTGTGCCGTTGTATTGATGGCACATTTATAATTCTTCGAGTTTGCTATAACGTTGCTTGCGGCGCGCTGGTGAATGATGCCGGCAGTGTAGCCTTTGCGTTTTCCAGCAGCGCTACCGCCGCCGCCTTGGTGCCGGCCATGTCGCCCACCAGGAAAAAGCTGTCCGATAGCGCCATCAGTGCACGGGTGGTTGGTGCGGCGTGTTCCTCCGGCCAGCCCTCGAAATACGGTTCAAATACGTCAGAATAGTCAAAATCAAAGCTATCAAACAAATGCGCCAGCCCCGGCGTAATAGCACAGTGCATCATAAACAGAATGCGGGGTCGGATTTTCTCAAGTTCGTCAAAGCAAAGGTTCACAAATTCCCGCGCGTTCAGCCCCACACTTTTTTGGGAGAGCGTTTGGAAGAACACGGAATGTTCCTCCATCATCCTGCGCACCACCGCCAGCAGCAGGGCCTCTTTGTTTTCAAAGTATATGTAGGCGTTGGATGCCATCAGGCCCACGTTCCCGGCAATCTTCGCCATGGTGGCATCCCGGTAGCCCTTCTCCAAAAACAGCGCAATGGCCGAGTTCATCAGCTTCTCCCGCTTGAGCGGGTCTGGGTGGCGAATAGCAATCACCCTTTCAAGAATTATAGTTCTGTTTAATATTGAATTAAATTATATCATTTTCCATCGAGATATACAACTAAAATTCTTGTGTCCACCGCATCTGATACTCGATGGTAAAAAGGGTTGGATGTGACCCGATTGCTATGCACGGCAAGCAAAAGAGCGGGGCGGCACTGAAAAGATGCCGCCCCGCTGTACAAATTCACTTCTTTCAGCGCTCCCGCTCATCCCGCTTTTTCTTTTTCGACTTTTCATTCGAGGGGGTCGTATTCTCTGCGACATCTCCCCTGCTCATGTATCGCTCCAGCTTTTCAACGGACGCTGCCCGGTGATCCGGCAGCAGATGGCCGTAGCGGTTCAGCGTGGTAGTGGGGTTGGTGTGCCCCAGCAGCTTGCTCACCACATACACATCCATTCCGGCCTCAATGCAGCGGGTGGCAAAAGTATGCCGCAGGCTGTGGAAATTGGCCTTTTCTATCCCGGCTTGCTCCACAAGGCCGTAAAACAGTTCCTCATAATGCCGGGGCTCATAGTGCTTGCCCAAATCGCTTGCCAACAGAAAGTCATCGTCCTTGTAGGCTTCCCCTGCCGCCTGCTTGGCCGCATCCTGCTTTGCCTTGAACTCGGTTATCTTCTCCACCATATCTGCCGTTATGGGCACGCTGCGCCGGGATGAAAAGGTCTTGGTGTCTCCAATGACAATAGCGGTTCCGTTTGGCATACCATCTTCAAAAACCACCCGCCTGCCCAAATTGCGCCGCACCAGGATTTCCTTTTTCTCCCAATCAATATCTTTCCACTGCAAGCCCAGCAGTTCCCCCAGCCGCAGGCCGGTGTTCACGCACAGGTACACCCCAAAAGCATTGCGGTTATCGCTGTCCAGCGCCGCTTTTTCTAGCTTGTGCTGCTCATCCATGGACAGCACCCGCATTTCCTTGGGCCGTATTTTGGGCAGCTTCACATTCAAGGCCGGGTTACGCGGGATAAGCCCATTGTTCACCGCTTGGTTCAAGGCCATTTTGAACATCATGTGGATTTTCTTGATGCTGTTGTCCGACAGATTTCCCTCCCGGCCATCCGCCCGTTTTCCTGTGGACAGGTGCCCGTAAAACATCTGCATTTTGTGGGTGTTCAACTCCCGCAATAGGGTTTTGCCGAAATAGGGCAAAATGTGCTTGTGAACAGATGAATAGTAGCCCGTGTATGTGGAGCGGCTTACAACCGGCTGGGCATATCCCTCCAGCCACGCTTTCAGCCAATCAGAAAGGAGCATCTTACCATCGCTGGTGTCGATGCCCCTTTCCACGTCGGATATATGCTGTTTCAGCTTTTCTTTGGCATCCGTCAGGGTTTTGGCGCTGCTGGTTTGCCTTTCACCGTTGATGTCGTACCATTTTATATTGTATCGTCCATCCCCGCGCTTGGTGATGGAGCCTTCTCCGTTTGAGCGTTTAGCCATATTTGTAATGTTCCTCCATTAAATGTAGTTTTGTTATCGAGACAGAACTGCCCTCCAAATATCGAAAACGGCTTTTTGTATTTCTTCTGCCTGCTGGCGGTACTCCGGCAGGTTCACATCACCGTTCAGGTGCGCCCGGTGGACTAACTGATTGAAGTTGCGCCCGATGGCCCGCATTTCCTCACACAGCCGATAAAATTCCAAAGGCGGCGCTTCCCGAATAGGATTTCCTTCAATCAGCTGCTCGATGGTTTTGGATAAGGTCAGCTTTGATTTTTGAGATAGAATATCCAGCTTTTTCCGGGCGGTGGGTGTCAGGCGCAGATGAACACGCTCGGTATGCTTTTCATATTTGGCCATGTTGGCTATTCCTTTCAGATGGGTTTGGCGCTGCCGGGGGCTTGGGGGGCACCCCCAACAAGCGAATTTGGCGTACAAATTCAGTGCTTGCTTGTAGCAAGCCCGCATTTTGGCGCCAAAATGCTATGCTTGCGGGGACAGAACGGCAACCTTCTTTGCATCGCCGTCCACCTCTTGCATTTGGGTGAATGGTCTGATATACTGGGGTCAGTTTTGAAGTGGGACAACTGCCTTTCATCTGTTGGCGCAGATGATGCCAGGGCGGTTGTTTCTTTTTGCCTACACATGCTTCCCTCCATGGGATGCAACCTGCTGCTCTATCCATTCGGCCAGATGATGTTTGGACACCAGCTTGCGGCTGCCGATGCGCAGGGTGGGAAAGTCCTTTCGGTTCAGCAGGTTGTAGGCCCCTGCCCGCGAAATACCGAGCGTATCGGCAAGCTGGGCGGCGTTCAGGACGTTGGGCAGGGTGTTGTACATTTCGGCATTTTGGGTCATTCGTTACCTCCGTTGGCGTTGTTGGGTGGATGTGCGGACAGGACGTAAAATCACATGGGCTCACCTCCTTTGCGGCACAAAAAAAGCCCCTGCGCCGGGTGGCGCAAGGGCAGCGGACAACAAGATTCTACCGGGGCTTGGCTTTTGGATAGAGCAGTCGGGTCATTTCGTCCCAGTTATTGGTTTTTGGCTTTACAACAGGGTTTTTATCATTGGGTTGCATATATTCCCGGTATTTCCGACCTATTTTCTTTACTTTTTTGTTCACGGCACTATGGTTGGCATAACCGAGATACTTTGCAACCTCGGCCTGGGTGTAGCCTGCAATCAGTAGGGGGACAATTTGCTGCTCCTTTTCGCCCAGCGTTTCTATGAAGGTTTTGTAGTCCATCTGGTAGTCTACGGCAATATATGGGTCTTTGAGAAACTCGTCCTTATCCAGCAGTTTGTCCCATTCTTCGCCGGTGGTCACGCTGATGGGCTTTACCCATTTGGAGCGGGTATGATTCCACTTGCGCAAAAAGTCCCTGTAAGCGCGCCTGTCCTTGCGGGAAGGCTCATAGTCCTCAATGTCGGGATGCGCCTGCACAACCTTAATCCACTCATCCAGCGGGTTCTGCAGTCGGTATTGGCCCACTATCTGCCGAAAGACACCCTCGGCCAATTCCCATGACAACACCGGGTACTGGAAGTAGGGCGAAGCACGGGCCATAGAGATAGTGTTGAACCCCAATCGCGCGGCAATATGTATCCACACGCCGGAGCGGGCCAGCAGCCAGAAGGGATAGTACCCCGAAAAGTCCTCCATCGGGGTTTTGATACCAAAGTGCTTCCAAATCATCCCGGCCATGCCGTCTATGATGGTTTCGGTGAATTTGTCGCTGTGGTATAGTTCACGCCACTTTAGTGTATCGTAGACGATGTGCGGGTTGCGCGGGAAGTCCCAAAACTCGGATTGAAGCAATAGCTCGGCTGGGAACAGGTAAAAGAGGGGCAGGTAATATAGTTCGGCCAGCGGGTCGCGGATTTCGCCGCTGCGTATCACTTCGCCCGGTACAATGATTGGCATTGCCGCCCCTCCCTTCCATATTCATTAACTGTATTATATCACCAAATAACAAGTCCTTCCATAATCATATCGTCACAACCAATATCGAATTGTTCCATAATTTCAAAATTCTTTTAGCTGCGGTGGGGTGCAGAATGGGGTGCAACTTCTGTCGCCTCTGTAAAATTCACGCCAATTTTTAACGGAATTGAACACCATAGAAAGGGTGCAAACAAGTAGACACGCTAAAAAAGGGGTGCAAATGGGGTGCAAAACCCAATTCTCTTGTAGTATGCGGGGTGGAAAAAGCGGACAATATGTCCTGCTCCCATCCAGTAGATTTATGGGGTGCAGTGGGGTGCAAATCGGGTTAGGTACATCTACAAACAAAAAATTGGGGCGCTGAAACTATTAAATTTCAGCGCCCCAACGTATATATCGTGGTGGGCCTTCGGGGACTCGAACCCAGGACCGACCGGTTATGAGCCGGTTGCTCTAACCAACTGAGCTAAAGGCCCACGATATAAACCATATTCAATTTTCAACTACATAGCGTCCGGTTATGAGCCGGATGCTCTAACCAACTGAGCTAAAGGCCCGCATACATTTAATGCTGCTCCCTGTATTCCAACAGGCGAGCAGACCTCATTATACCAAATCCTTCGCCGTTTGAAAAGTCCTTTCGCAAGATGCTCGGTATTGCCTCCGGGCGCGGCCTGTGCGCCGTGCACCTTCGTGTGGCCCTCCACGCCCAGAAGAAGGCACACCTGCGCCTCTCGCCGCTTTTCCAGGAAAAACGGCCGGCTTGTGGCTGTTTGCTTTTTGGGGGCAGGTTTCGTATAATACTATCATCCCAAAGAGAGCGAGGAGCGCCTTTGCCTGTATACAAAATATCGGAGTTATACGACCTTTCCAAGACCCTCGCCGCCCCCCTTTTTGACGGCCTTACCTACCCGTGGCAGGCCCTGGGCGGCATTGCGGATTTCATTTTGGCCCTGGGCCCCACCTTGCCAGCGGCCCGCTTTGCGCAGGCAGCGCCAGATGTATGGATCGCCAAAAGTGCCACGGTGGCCCCAAGCGCCAGCATCACCGGGCCGTGCATCATAGACGAAGAGGCCGAGGTGCGCCACTGCGCGTTCATTCGCGGCAGTGCCATAGTGGGCAAAAATGCCGTGGTGGGCAACAGCACCGAGGTAAAAAACGCCGTTTTGTTCGACGGCGTGCAGGTGCCCCACTTCAACTATGTGGGGGATTCCATTTTGGGGCACAAGGCGCATTTAGGCGCCGGGGTAGTTACCACCAATGTGAAAAGTGACAAAAGCCTGGTGGTGGTGAAGGCACCGGACGAGCAAATAGAGACCGGGCGCAAAAAGGTGGGCCTTTTGGCCGGCGATTTTGTAGAGGTGGGCTGTAACAGTGCGCTTTGCCCGGGTTGCGTGCTGGGCCGCGGCGCCAGCGTGTACCCCGTAAGCCATGTGCGCGGCCAGGTGCCCCACGGCGCCATTTACAAAACCCACAGCGATATCGTGCTGCGTGAGTAAAGCGTACCATAGGGCTGGCGGCGCTTTTGGTTCACGTCCCGCCAAAGGGCGGGAATACCCTGTACGCTTGCCTGCCTTGCGCGGCCTTGCGAAAGCGCGTTTTCGCGCGCCCTCGCTTTGCCCAACCGAATATATTCGATTTGTTTCCGATTTTTCAGCATTTAATTCTGCTTTTCTGGAAGGGAGCTTCTATGGCAAGACTATTTGGTACCGACGGCGTGCGCGGCATAGCCAACGAGGAAATGACGGCCGAACTGGCCATGAGCATAGGGCGGGCGGCTGCGGCCGTGCTCACCCAGGGCCGGCGGCGCAGGCCGCTTGTCGTCATCGGCAAGGACACCCGCCTTTCCAGCGACATGCTGGAAAGTGCCCTGGCCGCAGGGCTTTGCAGCGTGGGGGCCGACGTCATCATCGTGGGCGTGATGCCCACCCCCGCCGTGGCTTTTTTGGTGAAGCAATACAAGGCCGACGCCGGCATCATGATCTCCGCCTCGCACAACCCCTACCCCTACAATGGCATCAAAATCTTCTCGGGCGACGGTTTCAAGCTGCCGGATGATTTGGAAAACCGCATAGAGGCCCTGGTGCTGGACGAGCCCGAGACCATCACCTTTGTGAAAAACGAACTGCTGGGCACCATGAGTTACCGCAAAACCGCCGCCGAAGACTATGTGGAGCACCTTACCAGCACGGTGCCCACCTCGCTGGAGGGGCTGCACATCGCGGTGGACTGCGCCAACGGCAGCGCGTCGGCCACGGCGGCCATGCTGTTTGAGCGCCTGGGCGCCACGGTGGACTTTCTGGCCTGCGAGCCGGACGGCGTGAACATCAACCAAAACTGCGGCAGCACCCATATGGAGGCCCTGCAGGCCTATGTGGTGGAGCACAAGCTGGACGCCGGGGTGGCTTTTGACGGCGACGCCGACCGCTGCCTGTGCGTGGACGAAAAGGGCAACATCGTAGATGGAGACTTCATTATAGCCATTTGCGCGCTGGACATGAAGCAGCGCGGCAAGCTGCGGCGCGACACCGTGGTGGGCACCGTGATGGCCAACATGGGCTTCACCAAATTCTGCGAAGAAAACGACATCCGCTTTGTGGCCACCAAGGTGGGAGACCGCTATGTGCTGGAGGAGATGGAGCTGGAGGGCTACCGCTTCGGCGGCGAGCAAAGCGGCCATGTGATTTTCCGGGACTATTCCACCACCGGCGACGGCCAGCTTACCGCCATCCAGCTTTTGTGCCACTTGCGCCGCAGCGGCAAAACCCTTTCGCAGCTGGCCGAAGTGATGGTGCGCTACCCGCAGCAGATGGTGAACGTACAGGTCTCGCCCAGCGGCAAGCTGGCCTTTTACAACAACGAGGCCGTGCGCGACGTAATAGAAGCCCAAAAGGCCCTTTTGGGAGATTCGGGCCGGGTGCTGGTGCGGGTCTCCGGCACAGAGCCGCTCATCCGTGTGATGGCGGAGGGGCTGGACGAAAAGGCCATCCGCGCCGCCACCCAGGCCATTGCCAAAGTGGTAAAGGCAGAGCTTGTATGAGCCTTTGCGCCCCTGTTTTGGGGCGCTTTTTTGCCTTTCCGCGGCAGGGCCAGGTGGCTTTTGCCGGGCCGGTGGCCGGCACGGCAAAATTGCCCGCCATTTTTCTGAAAGGCCGTTTGCCAACGCACCACAGCAGCCAAAGGGCACACTTTGCTTCTGCTTTTTTATAGATGTTTCGTTCACCGGCGCGTGCACCACCCGCTGTTTCCGCCTTTTCTCTCCCGGCGGGGCGGGCCCGGCAAGCAGCAGCCTCGGGAAAACCCGGTTTGCCGCACAAAGCCTGGTTTGCGCACAGCGCCCTGCGAAAGGAGCCTTCCATGAAAAAGACCCTGTCCCTGGCCTTATGCGCCCTGCTGCTGGCGGGCCTTGCCGCCTGCGGCGGCAGCCCGGCGCCCTCGTCCTCTTCGGCCCCGGCGCCCTCGTCCTCCGCCTCCTCTTCTGCCCCCGCGCCAGACCCCATGCGCCCCGCCACCCTTACCGGCCTTGCCGTGCCGATGGACTACGCAGGCGGCAAGCGCATAGCCGCCGTGGTGGTGGACAACCACCCCAATGCCCGGCCCCAGCGGGGGCTTTCCTCGGCAGACATTTTGTTTGAGGTGCTGGTAGAGGGGGGCATCACCCGCTTTATGGCCCTGTACGAGGACTACCAGAACATGCCCGTTACCGGCCCGGTGCGCAGCGGCCGCGACACCTTTTTGCAGCTGTGCATGGCCTACCAGCCGCTGTTTTTGTGCGACGGCTACAGCCAGACCCTGCGCCAGTATATCAGCGACTATGAATATGACGAATTGGAACTGGGCCGCCACCGCGCCGACGTAATTTTTGTGGACGAGGAACGCCCGGGAGACCCCCTGTACGCCAACTATACCAGCGGCACCCTGCTGGCCCAGGCCGTGCAAACCCACAACATAGACGACGAGCGCCAGTACAACAGCACCTTTTTCCACTTTGTGCCGTACGACGACGCCCGCGCCCTGGCCAACACCGGGGCAGACTCCCTCGTTATCGCCCACTCAGAGGATTATCTCACCACCTTTGCGCTGAACGGCACCACCGGCCGGTATGAAATGCGCCAGAACACCCCGCGCGAGGGCAACGCCACCACCCCCACCGTGGACGAAAACAACAGCGCCCAGCTAAACTTTGTAAACCTGCTGGTGCTGTTTGCCGAAATGCCCGCCTACAATGGCATGACCGAGGACGTGCGCGACGTGCAGTTTGGCCTGGGGGGCGTGGGCTACTATTTTTACAATGGAGACTGGGAGCGCATCCGCTGGATGAAGGACAGCCCCCTGCATACGTTGGAGCTGGTGGAGTTTGAAGACCATGTTACCCCCGTGCAGCTGAACGCCGGCAACACCTATGTGGCGCTGGTAGACGTGGAGCAGGCCGCCCAGTTTGCCTTTGGCCCCGCCGGCGCCGAGGCCCGCCTGGGCGATGGCTGAGGCCCTTCCCTGCCCGCCGTGGGCAGCAGTACGCCGGGCCAGCCTTGTGCGGCTTGCCGCTTGCGGCGGGCACCTCTTGGGCCGTGGTCGCCGTTTTGCAAAATCAATTGTTTTTACGTTCTTTTTTCTCGCATACAGTCTATCTTATTAAATCGAATTTAATTCCCCATTAAACCCCTGAAAATTCCCTGCACCGCCAAAGGAGGCCCGCCCTATGCACACCCCCGTGCCCATGCGCCGGCGCGACCGTGCCCTGCCCGCCGACGAAACCCTGGCCCTGTTGCAAGCCGGGGAGTATGGCATTCTGGCCACGGCCTCGGCGGCGGGGCTGCCCTTGGCCACGCCTCTCTCCTATGTGCTGCTGGACGGCGCCCTCTACTTTCACTGTGCCAAAACGGGCCAAAAGCTGGACAACCTGGCCGCGCAGCCCGCCGTGTGCTTTTGCGTGGTGGGCGCCACCCGCCCGGTGTACGACGATAACTTTACCACCCTGTACGAAAGCGTGGTGGTGCACGGCACCGCCGCCCTGGTGCAAGACGCCACCGAAAAATACCGCGCCCTGGCCGCCCTGTGCCAAAAATACCTGCCCGCCCACATGCACCATGCCGAGGCCGACATCGCAGGCTCTTTTTCTGTTACCCAGGTGGTGCGCATTGCCCCGGAAGAAATTACCGGCAAGGCAAAGCGCCCCAGCACGCATACCACATAGTCCGCCGCCAAAAAAGGGAGGAAACCACCATGTATGAGACCATTCTGCTGGATGTAAAGGACCGTGTTGCCACCATCACCATCAACCGCCCCGACGTGGGCAACGCCTTCGCGCCCATCTCGTACCTCGAGGTGCGCCAGGCGCTGGAAGCCTGCGGCCAGGACGACGCCGTAGGGGCCGTTGTCATCACCGGGGCGGGCAAGCATTTTTCTGCCGGGGGGGACATCGGCGGCTTCAAAACCATGCTGGATTCCGGCAGCCACATCACCCAGGAGGGGGTGAAGCGCGCCGGGGAGATGGCCATGGCCGCCCGCCTGTGCCCAAAGCCCGTCATCGCCATGGTGAACGGCGCCGCTGCCGGGGCCGGGTGTTCGCTTGCCCTTGCGTGCGATTTCCGCATTGTTACCCCCAAAAGCCGGCTGGTGCTGGCCTTCATCAACGTGGGCCTTTCGGGCGACACCGGCGCCATGTACAACCTGATGCAGCTGGTGGGCATGGCCAAAACCACCGAGATGCTGATGACAGGCGAACCGGTGTTTGGCGAAGAGGCCGTGCGCCAGGGCCTTGCCACCCTGCTGGCCCCCGAGGAAGAACTGCTTACCAAAACCACTGAATTTGCGCAAAAAATGGCCGCAAAACCTCTGTTTGCCATCGCCCGCCAAAAGCAGCTGCTGAACGAGATCTACTACCGGGACATCGGCATTTTTACCCAGCTGGAGGCGGTGTATATGGAGGAAAGCTCCAAAACCGAGGACTTTGCCGAAGCCGTGAACGCCTTTTTGGAGAAACGCAAGCCGCTGTTCAAGGGCCGGTAAGCGCGGGCACTATTGCAGTAAACCAAACCCCGGGCGCGCGGCGCCCGGGGTTTGGTTTACATCTTAGCCCGCCCGCGCGGGAAAGGCCGTATAAATGCTTGCCACACCCGCCTTTACTGCAGGCGCCGCACCAAAAACAGCATGCCCTCGGCGCCGGGGCCATATACATGGGGCACGGTGCCCGCGGGCACAAAGCGGTTTTTCAGGTAGAAACTGATGGCGCGGCGGTCCCGCGCGTAGGTGTGCAGGTACAAACAGTAAATGTGCTTTGGCGCAAGGTATTCCTCTATGGCGCGCAGCAGCGCCTTGCCTGCGCCCTGCCGGCGGCTTTGTTCCTCCACACCAATTTGTAGTAGTTCGCAGCTGCCCCAGCCACCGCACACCTCGGGGGGGCGCATCTCCACCTGTATGCTGGCAAAACCCGCCAGGCGCCCGCCTGCAAAATAGCCAAAAAATACGGCGCCGCCTTGTTCCAGGCGCGTCAGCTTTTCCCGCAGCCAGGTGGCGTGGGCAGGGTTTTGGGCGTCCAAAGCGTCCGCCTCTACAAACGCCACCAGCTGGGGGGCCGCGCGCAGCAGTTCGGCATCAATAATTTTCACCATAAAGGTTCCCTCTTTTCTGGCGGGCTGCGGCCCGTTTTGGGGCCCGCCGCAAAACCTGCCGCGCAGCGCCCGCCCCATTGTACCACACCCGGCACGGCAGGTAAACGCCGGGAATGCCCCTATTGTATTGTTTGTAATGCTGCACGGAAATTGGCCGGGAAGAACACAGGGTGCTCCCAAAGAGAACGTCAGCCGCAAGGCGCCTTGCGAACAACGGCCCCTCGTTGTACGAAGAGCGGCGCGGAAGGTAGTTCTCGGCGCGGAATACCCTGTACTCTCCCGCACAGGGCTTATGAATGGCCGCGTTAACAACACTTTGGAAACACTCTCTAAACGCCGGCGCCCTTGCAAAGCAAAGCGGGGGTGTGGTACACTTCAAACAGAAAAGTTTGGGGCGCTGCGGCCTTTTGCCGGTGCCCGCCCGGGAAAAGAGGATGCCTGATGGACCGCTGCCCGCTGCGTTTTGTGTTGGTAGAAAGCCCCGCCCAAATTGAAAAAACGGCCGCCATTGCCAGCGAAATATGGCACGAGTGCTATGCCGAACTGCTGGGTGTGGCGCAGATAGACTATATGGTGGACAAGTTCCAAAGCGTGCCGGCGCTTACCGCGGCCATTGCCGAGGACGGCTACGAATACTACCTGGTGTGCCTGCCTGCTTGCCAAGAGGGCGAAGACGCGGGCGAGGCCATCGGTTACATTGGCCTGCAAAGCAAGGACGGCATGCTGCTGCTTAGCAAGCTGTACCTGCTGGCGGCCCACCGCCACCGCGGCTACACTAGCGAGGTGTTGCGCTTTGTAGAAGCGCGCGGGCGCGCCCTGGCTTGCCGCAGCGTATGGCTTACGGTGAACCGCCAAAACACCCAGGCCATTGCCGTGTACAACAAGGCCGGTTTTGCCAATACCCGCCAGCAAGTGGCAGACATTGGCGGCGGCTATGTGATGGACGACTATATTTTTGAAAAGCCCCTGTAGGGGGCTTTTCCCGCGCCGGGCAAGGCCTTCTTTTTTGTAAGGCAGCGCGGGCCATCCCTCATTTTTAAGGGTTTTATTTGTATTTTTGCATAGTTTTCTTTTGCCGAAGGAACGCAGGTTTTGTTTGGCGCCCCAGGCTGCGCCAACCCAGGGAAAGGATGCATGGCTATGTTGGACAGACACTATTTGGAACTGCTGGCCAAGGAATACCCCACCGCGGCGGCCGTCTCGGCCGAGATTATCAACCTCTCCGCCATCTGCCAGCTGCCCAAGGGCACAGAGTATTTTTTCAGCGACATCCACGGCGAGGCCGAGGCCTTTTGCTACCTGTTGGGCACAGCTTCGGGCGTTATCAACGGCAAGATAGAGGCACTGTTTTTGAACTCTTTGTCCGAGCCGGAGCGCATGCTGCTGGGGCACCTCATCTACCAGCCCGAAACCGTGCTGGACACCCAGCGCAAAACCAAAAACTACGATGAATGGTGCCGTATTACCATTTTCCGCCTGGTGCAGGTGTGCAAAAACGTGGCGGGCAAGTATACCCGCAGCAAGGTGCGCAAAAAAATGCCCACGCAGTTTGCCTATGCTATGGACGAGCTGCTGCACGCCGGCGCCGAGGAGAGCAAAGAGGACTACTACACCACCATCACCGAGGCTATCATTGCCACCGGTATGGCCGAGCAGTTCATCATTGCCCTGTGCCAGCTGATAAAGCGCAGCGCCATAGACGTTTTGCACATTGTGGGCGACGTGTACGACCGCGGCCCCCACCCCGACGAAGTGATGGAAGAGCTGATGAGCTACACCAATGTAGACATTCAGTGGGGCAACCACGACATTCACTGGATGGCCGCCGCCGCCGGCAGCGAGCTGTGCGTGGCCAACGTGGTGCGCATTGCCGTAAGCTACAACAACTTTGATTTGCTGGAGGACAGCTACGGCATCAATTTGCGGCCGCTTTCCTCCTTTGCGGCAGAGGTATACCGCGATGACGCGTGCGAGTTTTTCCGCCCGCACATTTTGGACGACAACCTGTACGACATGGTGGACGAGGATTTGGCCGCCAAGATGCACAAGGCCATCGCCGTTATCATGTTCAAGCTGGAGGGCCAGCTGTACGCCCGCAACCCGGAGTTTGGCATGGATGGGCGCGCGCTGTTAACCCGGGTAGACTTTGCCAAGGGCGAGCTGGACGTTGCCGGCAAGCGCTACCCCATGCGGGACACTATGTTCCCCACGGTGAACCCCAAAGACCCCCTGGCCCTTACCGACGAAGAGGCGGCGCTGGTGCACACGCTCACTCGCTCTTTCACGCACAGCCCCCGCCTGCAAGAGCATATCCGCTTTTTGTACAACAACGGCAGCCTGTACAAAATTGCAAACGGCAACCTGCTGTACCACGGGTGCATCCCCATGGAGGAGGACGGCAGCTTTTCCACCATCACCGTGCGCAAGAAAGACTATTCCGGCAAAACCTGGCTGGATTTCATCGACGAGCAGATTCGCGAAGTGTACTTTGCGCCCAAGGCCTCCAAACAGCGCCGCGCCGCCACCGATTTTATGTGGTATTTGTGGTGCGGGGCCAAAAGCCCCCTGTTCGGCAAGCACTGCATCACCACGTTTGAGCGGTATTTCGTGGCCGACAAGGAGGCCCATGTAGAGGTGACCAACCCCTACTACACCCACATTAAAACCCGCGCCGGGTGCGAGCGAATTTTGCACGAGTTCGGCCTTTCGCCCGAGGCCTCGCGCATTGTGAACGGCCATGTGCCGGTGAAGCTGCCCCATGGGGAAAACCCGGTAAAGGGCGACGGCCTTTTGTTCGTCATCGACGGCGGGATCTCAAAGTCTTACCACGGGCGCACGGGCATTGGGGGCTATACGCTTATTTCCAACTCTCACAACCTGGCGCTGGCCCAGCACCGCCCCTTTGCCGAAATACGCAACAGCGGCTTTTCCATTGGGCCCAAGGTACAGCTGGTGGAACGCTTCCCCCGGCGCGTGCGCGTGCGCGACACCGACACCGGGGCCCGCCTTTTGCAGGACATTGAAGAGCTGAAACAGCTGTTGGCGGCCTACCGCGAAGGAGACCTGCAGGAAAAGCGCTGAAGCCTTGTAACCGGCGCGGGGCACCCGGCTGCGCCCGCGCCGTTTTTGTGTAAAAGACCGACCGCCCTATGTGGCCAACGCTGCCCGCTTTATGCAGCGCGCCGCCCCGGCACGCTGTGTGCGCCACCGCCCGGAGGATGCCATGAAATACCGGACAGCCAGGATGATACGCCCCCTGTGCCTTGTGGGGGGCGCACTTTCCGCTGCCAGCATTTTGTGGCTGCTGCTTTATTCCGCCGCAGCGCCGGGGCGGGCCCTGCTTTTGGCGCTCTCGGTTTTGGCGGCCGCCGCGGTGCAGGCCGGCGCCTGGGTTTGTATGCAAAAGCACCAGGACAAGCGGTTTTTATGCGGCGCCATGCTAATGCTGGCCGGCCCAGCCACACTGTGGGCCGCCATGGCCGGCCCGGGGGCGCTGTATGGTTTCACCCTTTCCTTGCCTTTGCTGTTGCGGGGCGGGGGCGGCACCTTTCTGTCCCTTGTGCAGCTGCCGGCGCTGCTGGTGGGCGAGGTGGCCGCCCTGTTATTTCTGATTATGGGGGCGCTTTGGCTGGCAGAGGATGCCCGCGCCCCGGCCCCGAAGAAAAAAGCGCCTGCCGCGGTGCCCGCCACGGAAAACACACCCGCCGCACCACCCTTTTTGCCGGCAGAGGTGGCCCCGCCAAGGGCCGCCGCCCCGGCGCAGGGCACGGCTGAGGGGCCCGAAGAAGCGCCGCCCGAAGCGATGCACCCGCGGGAAGACGCTCTGTCTTCCTCTGCCGCCCCGGATGGGCCAGAAACGGGCGAGACCCAAACGCAGGATGCCCCTGCGGTGGATGACGCGGCGGCGGAGCCCGACGGCCCGACGCCCGAAGACCCAACGGAAGAGGCCTTGGAACATGCTGCTTCGCCCGTTGCGGAGGAGGCGGACACCCCAAGCGGCGAAGAAGAAAATGCGTCGCCCCCCGGCGAGGAGAACGCCCTGCCCTGTGCGGATGAGACTGCCCCGCCCGAAAGTGAGGGGGACGGCCCCGCCAACGGCGAAGAGGACACTACGCCCAAAGGCGAAGACGATGTGTTGCCGAACGAGGAACAAGACGTGCCACCCACCGGGGTGCCGGGCCCCACGGTCGTCCCTACGCCGCAGCAAGCGCCCTTTGCCTCAATCGCCCGCGTGGCAGCCCTGCTTTT
>JAJDGD010000024.1 GCA_030265505.1 Ruminococcaceae bacterium OttesenSCG-928-O06
CCATTTTCCGCCGCGGCCAATCGCGCTTCACCCACCGGCTTGCGCTCTTGGGCGTCGGACTCCTGTTGTTTTGTCGCAAGCCGCGGCAAAGCCAACACTCGGCGCACAGCGCCCTACCCGCTGCTCGGCTGCTTTGCAGCCTCTGCGGCTCAGGCGCCTTGGGGCCCTTCGCCGCGCATCGGGCTCGCGTGTTTGCTCGCTTCGCTTGCAAGCCACACTCGGCGCACAGCGCCCTAATGCGTAAACAGCCTTAGCCCTGTAAAAGCCATGGCTATGCCATATTTATCGCAGGTTTCTATCACATGGTCGTCCCGGATGGACCCACCCGGCTGTGCCACACAGGACACCCCGCTGCGGTGCGCGCGCTCGATATTGTCCCCAAAGGGGAAAAAGGCATCGCTGCCCAGGGCAACGCCGCCCACCCCGGCCAAAAACTCAGCCTTTTCCTCGCGGCACAGCGGCGCCGGCGCACAGGCGAACACCCGCTGCCAGGCGCCGTCGGCCAGCACATCTTCGGCATCCTCGCCAATGTACAAATCAATGGCGTTGTCGCGGTCGGCCCGGGCAATGCCCTCTATAAAGGGCAGCTCCAACACCTTGGGGTGCTGGCGCAGGTGCCAGTTGTCGGCCTTGCCGCCCGCCAGGCGTGTGCAGTGGATGCGGCTTTGCTGGCCCGCCCCCACCCCAATGGCCTGGCCGTCCTTGGCATAGCAAACGGAATTGCTCTGCGTGTATTTCAGCGTGATGAGGGAGACAAGGAGGTCTCGCTTTTCTTCAATGGAAAGAAACTTATTGCAGGTGGGCATATTGGCAAAAAGGCTTTCGTCTATCACCGCGGTGTTGCGCCCCTGCACAAAGGTGATGCCGAACACGTCCTTTTCCTCGGTGGCGGCGTCCGGCCCATACCCCGGGTCTATCTGCACAATGTTGTAGCCACCCTTGCGCTTCGCTTTCAAAATGTCCAGCGCCTTTTGGGTATAGGCCGGGGCTATCACCCCGTCGCTCACCTCGTGCTGCAACAGCCGGGCAGTGGCTTCGTCGCACTCGTCGCTCAGGGCCACCCAGTCGCCGTAGCTGCTCATGCGGTCGGCCCCGCGGGCGCGGGCATAGGCGCAGGCAATGGGGCTAAGCTCCGCGTCTTCCGCCACAAAGTAGATGCGCCGCAACAAGGGTGAAAGCGGCAGCCCCACCGCCGCCCCCGCCGGGGACACATGCTTGAATGACGCCGCCGCGGCAAGGCCCGTGGCGCTTTTCAGCTCGCGCACCAGCTGCCAACCGTTCAGCGCGTCCAAAAAGTTGATGTACCCCGGCCGGCCGTTCAGCACCTGCACGGGCAGCGCGCCGCCCGCCCGCACAATGCGCGCGGGGGCCTGGTTCGGGTTGCAGCCGTACTTTAACGCAAGCTCGCTCATCATTGCCCCTCACTTACCGTATATTTGTTGTAGATGCGTGTTTCACCTTCGTCCTCCAGCCCCATGCTGCACACATACAGGGCCACCTTGTTGTCCTCGTTCAGCGCCTGCCAAATGCCCTCGCCAAATTCGTCCAGCCCGCCGCTTATGGCAACCGTCACCGGCTCTCCCACAAAGCTAGTCTCGGGGTTGGCGTCGGCATAGGTACACACAAAGTGGCCCTGGCCGGGCAGGGGGGTGGGGTACTCAAAAAACTGGCGGTATGTACCCGCCGGGTTGCCGCCGGCGGTTTTTAAAACGGCCATTTGGTAAGAGAACCCCTCGTAGCCACAGTGCAGCATGCCGGAGATACGGGGCGTGTAGTTCGGGGCGTCCGGCTCAAAGGTTCGGCCCCGCAGGGCCATCTCAAAGCTGCCGCCGGCAGCCATGGTGCGGTAGATGGTATCGGTTTGGTCGCCATTGGTAACAATAACGCTTTGCCCAATGGTGCGCACCGGCGCGTAGATGACAAGGCTGGGGTCTTGCAGGCGGGCGGGGTTGGCCGCCTGGGTTACAATGCCGCCTTCGGGGTGGGGGGCAAACACCCGGTTCCGGGAATTTTCGCTGCGGCCCATGATGAAATAGGCGATGTAGGCTTTCATGCCGTCCCCGCTGCGGCCCAGCACTATGCCCCGGCCGGGGTAGGGGTTTGTTTGCAGCATCTGCAACAGGTTTGCAGGTTCTGTCATGGTTTCACCTCTTGGTTTGTTTGCCTCCGGCGGGGCTACCGCTACACCCGGGGCAGTTTTACATCCTGTGCTTCCAAAGGGCCGGTATTACGGCCCGGCGCCCTCTTGCGCCAGCTTTTGGGCGCACACCATCTCCAGCGCTTTGGGCAAAATCTCCCACTCGGCAGTTTCCATCACGCGGCGCTGCAGGCTTTCAGGCGTGTCACCATGTTGCACGTCCACAGCCTTTTGCAGCAATATCTCGCCGCCGTCCACCACCTCGTTCACATAGTGCACGGTGGCGCCTGTAACCTTTACGCCACGCGCCAGTGCTTGCCGGTGCACGGCCAGGCCATAGCAGCCTTCCCCACAAAAAGAAGGGATAAGGCTGGGGTGCACATTGATAATGCTGCCCTTATATGCTCCCAGCACCCGCGGCCCCAAAATGGAGAGGAAGCCCGCCAGCACCACCACCTCTGCCTGGTGCTTTTGCAGCGCGGCCAGCAGGGCTTCGTCAAACGCCTCGGCGCTGGCGTGGGCTTTCCGCGCCACCACCTGTGTGGGAATGCCCGCTTTTCCGGCCCGCGTCAGGGCGTAGGCGTCGGGGTTGCTGGCCAGCACCAGCACCAACTTTGCGCTGGGCAACTTGCCCGCGGCTTCGGCGTCTATCAGGGCCTGCAGGTTGGTGCCCCCACCGCTTACCAGCACCGCCACGCGCTTCATAAAAGCACCCCTTCTTCGCCCGGCACCACTTCGCCCAGTACAAAGGCGGCCTGGCCCTCGGCGCGCAGCAGCCCCAGCGCTTTGTCTGCCTCAGCAGCCGGCACGGCGGCGCACATGCCCACCCCCATGTTGAAGGTGTTGTACATGTCCCTTGGGGGAATACCCCCCTCTTTCGCAATCACGTCAAATATGGGCAGGGGGGGAATGGCGGCCACATCCAGCTTTGCCGCAAGGCCGCCCGGCAACATGCGGGGGATATTCTCATAAAACCCGCCGCCGGTGATGTGGCACAGCCCGTGCACTTCGCAGCCTTCCAAAAGGTGCAGCACCGGCTTTACATAGATGCAGGTGGGCTGCAAAAGCGCCTGGCCCAGGCTTGTGCCAAGCTCCGCATACGGTTTGCCCAGCACCGCCGGGGCTTCGTCTATGCTAAACACATGGCGCACCAGGGAAAACCCGTTGGAGTGCACCCCCGAGGACGGCAACCCCACCAGCACGTCCCCGGCCTGCACCTGCGCGGTATCCAGCATTTTGTCCCTGTCCACCAGGCCCACGGCAAAGCCCGCCAAATCGTATTCGTCCGGCGGCATCACACCGGGGTGCTCGGCGGTCTCGCCCCCTACAAGGGCGCACCCCGCCTGCACGCAGCCCTCGGCCACCCCGGCCACAATGGCCTCAATGCGCTGTGGGTTGTTGCGGCCACAGGCAATATAATCCAGGAAAAACAACGGCGCCGCCCCGGCGCACAAAATGTCGTTCACGCACATGGCCACGCTGTCTATGCCAATGGTATCGTGCTTGTCCATGTACAAAGCCACGCGCAGTTTGGTGCCCACACCGTCGGCCCCGCTAACCAGCACCGGCTGTTTCATGCCTGTAAGGTTGGGGGCAAACAGGCCCCCAAAGCCGCCCAGCCCCCCCAGCACACCTGGGGTATATGTACGCTCCACATGGGCGCGCATGCGCTGCACCGCCTCGTACCCGGCGGTAATGTCCACCCCGGCGGCGCGGTAACTCTCACTTTGGCTTTTCATCGCTGCACCCTCCCCGGCGTTATGCATCCGGTTTGAAATTTATTTTCTGTATATTTTCAATAAAATATACAGTTTGTATCTCAAATTTCATACTGCCTCGCCTTTGCACAGCCGCAGGGCCCTACGCCTCGCTGCCCTGTTGCTCGAAGGAGGCCTTCTCGGTGGCGGCGGGCGGCGGCACCGGGTATTTGCCGGTGAAGCACCCGTCGCAAAAGCCCAGCTGGCACCCGGGGGCAAGGTCTTTCAGCGATTCAATGGACAGGTAACCCAGCGAATCGGCCCCGATGATGGCGCGAATCTCCTCAATGGTGTGGTTGTAGGCAATCAGCTTTTCGCTGGAGTCGATATCCGTGCCGAAATAGCAGGGGTACAAAAACGGCGGGCAGCTAAGCAGCATGTGCACTTCTTTGGCGCCGGCCTCGCGCAGCAGCTTGATGATTTTCAGGCTGGTGGTGCCCCGCACGATGGAATCGTCTACCATGATAACGCGCTTGCCCTGCACGGTGGCGGCCAGGGGGTTCAGCTTGATGCGTACGTCGTTTTCCCGCTGGGCCTGGGTGGGGGAAATAAACGTGCGGCCAATGTATTTGTTCTTCAAAAAACCAATGCCATAGGGCACGCCGCTCTCTTGCGCATAACCCAGCGCGGCGTCCAGGCCAGAGTCCGGCACGCCGATGACCACATCGGCCTCGATGGGGTATTCCCGGGCCAGCGCGGCCCCCGCCCTAAGGCGGGCGCGGTGCACACTGGCACCGTCTATTACGGAGTCCGGCCGGGCAAAATACACATACTCAAACACACACAGCGAGGTAGGCCCCCCGCAGTGCTGCCGGTTGCTTTGCACCCCGGCGGGGCTTACGGTCACAATCTCCCCGGGTTCTATGTCGCGCACAAAGGTGGCGCCCACGGCGTTCAGCGCGCAGCTTTCGCTGGCAAACACCACACTCTCGCCAATTTTACCCATGCACAACGGGCGGAAGCCGTGCGGGTCTCGCACGGCCACCAGCTTGCGCTGGGTCATCAGCACCAGGCTGTAGGCACCCTGCAGCCTCGTCATGGCGGCAGCCACCGCGTCCTCTATATTCTCGGTCTCCAGCCGCTGCTGGGTAATGGTATAGGCAATCACCTCGGTGTCGCTGGAGGACTGGAAGATCGCCCCCCTAAGCTCGTGCTGGCGGCGCAGGGCGGCGGCGTTGGTAAGGTTGCCGTTGTGGGCCAGGGCCATGGTGCCCTGTATGTGGTTGATGATAAGGGGCTGGGCGTTGCTGCGGCGCGCCTTGCCGGTGGTGGCATAGCGCACATGGGCGGTGGCAATGCTGCCGCTGCCCACGCCGGCCAGCTTCTCTGTGGTGAACACCTCGTTCACCAGCCCCAGGTCCCGCACGCCGGTAATGGCCCCGCCGTCGTTCACGGCAATACCGCAGCTCTCTTGCCCGCGGTGTTGCAGGGCATACAGGCCGTAGTAGCACAGGCCGGCCGCGTCCTCCACCTCGCCGTTGTTGTATACGCCAAACACGCCGCACTCCTCGCGCGGCTTGTCGTGCTGTGGGCTTTTCGTCCTGTTGTCCATAAGGCTCCTCTGTGTTGTGGTGTTTCGTTGCGTCATGCACCCAGCAGGCGGTGCAGCACCTCGCGGTAAGCATCTTCTTCGCCGCCCATGTCCCGGCGGAAGCGGTCCTTATCCAGCTTTTCGCCGGTCGCCTCATCCCAAAAGCGGCAGGTGTCGCCGCTTATCTCGTCTGCCAGAAGAATCTTGCCTTCGGCCGTGCGGCCAAACTCCAGCTTAAAATCCACCAGTTGTATGCCCGCACCGCGCAAAACCTCTGCCAGCACCTCGTTCACGCGGAAGGCATACTGCGCAATGGTATCCAGTTCTTCGCGCACAGCCCAGCCCATGGCCAAAATGTGGTACTCGTTCACCATGGGGTCTCCCAGGGCATCGTTTTTGTAGCAGTGCTCCAGCACCGGGGCGGCAAGGCGTGTACCTTCGGGCACGCCAAGGCGCTGCGCCAGGCTGCCGGCGGCAATGTTGCGCACAATCACCTCCAGCGGCACAATGTCCACCTTCTTCACCAGGCTCTCGCGCTCGCTTAACTGCCGTACAAAGTGGGTGGGCACGCCGTTCTGCTCCAAAAGGCGCATCAGGTGGTTCGTCACCCGGTTGTTGACGGCCCCCTTGCCGGCGATGCTTCCCCGCTTGGCGCCGTTGCCGGCCGTGGCGTCGTCCTTGTACGCCACAACGCACAGGCTTTCGTCGTCGGTGGCGTACACCTTTTTGGCCTTTCCCTCGTACAACAGCTGCCGTTTTTCCACGCGTCCTCCCTTAGGTCTCCTGCAAATTTCCCAAACGCCCCAACGGCCTCTTCAAAAAACGTCAGGATGTTTTCCCTTGCGGCACACAGGGTTTGCCACAAAACGCATCTTGCGCCCCCGCACATGCCCCTTGGGCCTCACCGGCAAATTCACGCGGCACAAATTTATACCATTTGTATTTTACCCCTGTAACTATACTGGTTCTGCTAAATCTCGCTTTGCAGGGCACGGTCCTTTTTCTCCACCTCGGCGGCCAGGCGGCGCTTGCGGGCGGCCAGCTTTTCGGCCAGGGAATCATCGGCCAGGGCCAGCATTTGGGCCGCCAACAGGCCCGCGTTGGCACCGCCACCCAGCGCAACCGTAGCCACCGGCACGCCGGCGGGCATTTGCACCGTGGCAAGCAGGGCGTCCAGGCCGTCCAGCGCGCCGCCCTTGCACGGCACCCCGATGACTGGCAGCGTGGTGTGCCCCGCCACTACCCCGGCCAGGTGGGCGGCCATGCCCGCAATGGCTATAATGACCCCGAAACCCGCGGCCTTTGCCCCTTCGGCAAACTGCGCGGCCTTTTGGGGGGTGCGGTGGGCGCTTGCCACATGTGCCTCGTACGGGATGCCAAGCTCTTTCAGCACCGCCGCGGCTTTTTGGGCCACCGGCAGGTCGCTGTCGCTTCCCATCAGTATCGCAACTTTCATTTGTGCGTCCTCTCGTTCTTTTGTTGCCCACACGCCACAAAAAAAGGCGCGGCGCCGGGCAGCGCCGATGCCTGAGCAAGGGTCTTTATTGGGTTTGATGCCCCGCAAAGGCGCCTGGCTTGCGGGGGCTCTTACAACTAATATACTACCGTTTCCCCCTGTAAAATGCAAGGGCGCCGGGGTGGGTTTTCCGCTTTCCACAGCGGCGGGGGCACACAAGGGGCGGTTTTTATCAAAACTACCATGGTTTTGCCGCTTTAGTCATACTTATTTGCGCGGAAGGGTATGGTAGCGCGGCGGCTTTTGCCGGTTTGGGGCAGAAAGCAGCGGAGGCAGAACACGGGAGAAGTGCCCCGCACCACCACTTTGCAGCACCTGTGCGGTCTGCCACTCCGCCCATACCAAAGGGCAAAGGTGCGGGCCCACAAAAGCGGGGGCGGCGTCACCGCACGATGGGCTTCATGCGTGCCGCCCATGCGGAAAGGCATTGGCTGCAGAAGGCGGCGTTTGTCCCTGGGTGGTTTGCGGGTGCACATACAAAAAGCCCGGCAGCTTTTCCCAGGCGCATCACATGCCCCAGTGTCTCGGCCCTTTGGCGCATTGCCCCCGCACGGCAGGCCGTGGCCAGCAAGGCCAAGCCACTTATCCCGTCGGTGGCAATTACTTTAATTTTGCGTGATTTGATTCAATAAAAAGATTTCGTTTTTATATATAATCAATTGCAAATTTATGATTTTTGAGGCAAACTAGTCCATTTCGTCTATTCGTTTGCAAAAACCGTCGCATTCGCAGCTTTCAGCAAATCCGCCGGGGCAAGCTCTATTTGCAGGCCAATGCGCCCCCCGCTAACCAGGATGCTCTCCTGCTTCAGGGCAGATTCCTCCAAAAACGTGGGCCAGGCCTTTTTCATGCCCAGTGGGCTTACCCCGCCGCGCACATAGCCGGTGGCGGCGGTTATCTGGGCCACGGCCAGCATCTCTACCCGTTTTTCCCCGGCGGCCGCGGCGGCCTTTTTCAGGTTCAGCTCCTGGTTCACCGGCAGGCAAAACACGCACAAGCCGCCGCCCACCCCGCGCGTGGCCAGCGTTTTGAACACCGTGCCTGGGTCCCGCCCGGTTTTGGCCGCCACGGCGGGGCCGTCTATCGCACCGTCTGCCGTGCTGTAGGTATGGCAGGTATAGGCAATGCCCATTGTTTCCAGCAGGCGCATGGCGTTGGTTTTAGGGGTTTTCATCGGTTGGCGCTCCTCTTGCGTCGGGCCATACATGGCAGGTTTTTCAAAATATGCCCCGCCTGGGCTTTTCTTTTTTACACTTCCTGATTTTCCCCGCATTTTTGCGCATTTTTCCAGGCCAAATATGCTGCAGGCCCGCTTTGGTATAAATCGCCCCCGGCGGCATCTGCCAGCACGGTGAGGGGGAAATCCTTCACGGTAAGGCGGCGCACCGCCTCGCTGCCCAAATCCTCAAAAGCTATGGTTTGGCAGGCCGTGATGCGCGCCGCCGCAAGGGCGCCCGCGCCCCCCACATAGCCAAAGTACACCGCCCCCGCCCGGCGCATGGCCGCCAGCACTTGGGCGCTGCGGCGCCCCTTGCCCACCATGCCCAGCAGGCCAGCTTCCAGCAGCCGGGGGGCAAAGCCGTCCATGCGGCCGGCGGTGGTGGGCCCCACGGCGCCAATCACCCGCCCGGGGGGCGCCGGGGTGGGCCCGGCGTAATAAATACACGCCCCGGGCAAGGCAAAGGGCAGCGCGGCCCCTGCCTCCAGCAATTGTACAAGCCGGGCGTGGGCGGCGTCCCGCGCGGTGTAGATGACGCCGTCCAGCAGCACCTCGTCCCCGGCGCGCAGCGGGGCCAGCGCCTGCCGTGTAAACGGGGTTTGCAGCCTGTGTGTCATACGCTTCCTCCTGCGGTTTGCTTTTGATACAGCGCCGGGGTACTGTAGTTTTTGGTCTTGCGCGGCCCCAAACACCTTCAAGGCCGGGGAAAGGCAGCACCCGCCGGCAAGCCATCCTACGCCTCCCTTCAAGCGGCCCGTCCCAGGCAACCACGCCCGGAAGCGCACCCGCCGGCGAGGCAAAACACCCGTGTTTCAGGCATGCGGCACAATCCGCTACAGCACCGTTTGTGCCCGGCGCGTGGCGTGGCAGCTGATGTTCACCGCCACCGGCAGCCCTGCAATGTGGGTGGGGGCAGCCTCGATGGCAAGCCCCAGGGCAGTGGTTCCGCCGCCATAACCCGCCGGGCCAATGCCCATGCGGTTTATCTCTTCCAGCAAATGCTGCTCCATTTCAGCGTACCGCGGGTCCGGGTGGGGCACGTCCAGCGGGCGCAGCAGCGCCTTTTTGGCAAGCTGGGGCGCTGCATCAAAGCTGCCGCCTATGCCCACGCCCACCACCAGGGGCGGGCAGGCGTTGGGTGCGCCGGCACGCACCGTCTGTAGTATAAACTCCTCGGCGCCCGCCTGCCCCGCCGCCGGGGGCAGCATGGCAATGCGGCTCATGTTCTCGCTGCCAAAACCCTTGGGCGCCACGGTGATGCGCACCTTATCGCCGGCCACCAGGCTAAGGGTAAGCTGGGCGGGGGTATTGTCCCCCGTGTTGGTGCGGCGCAAAGGGTCTGCCACTATACTTTTCCGCAAATAGCCGTCCTCATAGCCGCGGCGCACCCCTTCGTGTACCGCGTCGCTTAGCAGGGGGCCCTGCAGCGCCACCTCCTGCCCCAGCTCTATAAACACGCAGGCCATGCCGGTGTCCTGGCATATGGGCAGGCAGTGTTCCCTTGCGGCATCCAGGTTTTCCAGCATCACATCCAGGGCGTTTTGGGCCGTGGGCCACTCCTCACGCCGGCGGGCCGCGGCCAGCGCCGCCGCAACATCGGCGGGCAGGGCACGGTTTGCCTGCACGCAAAGCTGCGCCACCGCCGCCGCTATTTCGTCTGTATGCAAAACGCGCACGGCGCCACCCCTCTCTTTTTTTGCCGGGCACGCGCCCGGCACCACGGGCCCATTATACCGCATCTCACTGCGAAACGCTATCTACTGTTTGTGATTGCGCGCCGCAATATTACCCATTGTAAATTTTTGTTGCCGCTTTTACGGGCCCCGGCGGGGGAAAATTTGTCGCTTTGCCTGTACGTTCCCTTGGATATGTTGTATAATATGATTCTGCGCAATGCAAAACTACACAAAGGCCCCGGCCTTTTTTTGGAGGGACGATATGTCAAGACCCGTACGCTACATTGCCATAGCCCTGGTGGTTGTTTTGGTGGCGGCCGCCGTGTGGGGCATCGCCGTGTGGTCCTCCCGGTACGATGCCGACACCGTGGACCCCGGCCTGTATATCAAAGACAAAAAGGTGGCCGAGCCGGGCACCATGCTTACCATTGGCGCGTATGAGGTACCCTTCGACGAATACCGCCATTACTACCTCACCCTGAAAGCCTCGTTCGAGGTGTATTACGGCTCCTCGCTGTGGGACGACGACCCCGACGGCGACAAGGCACTGATTTTGCAAGACGCCGTAGAGGCGGAGCTTGTGAACCTGTATGCGTGGCTGGCCATTGCGGCGGAGTATGACATCACGCTTTCCGAGGAAGACCTTGCCGAGATACAGGACACCCTGCAGCAGCAGAAGGACGAATATGGCGACGGCTTTGACGCCCAGCTGGCCGCCATGTTCTTCACCAGCGAGGAAGCCTACCTGCAGGTTACCGAAAAACAAAAGCTGAGCGAGAAGGCCCAAACCGAGTACCGCGAGATGCTTTTGGCCCAGCACGAAGAGGAGATTGTGGAAGAGGCCGACGCCGAATTTGCCGCAAACATGATCTCTGCAAAGCACATCCTCATCATGTTCAACGATGAGCACGACCACGAAGAGGAAGACCACGACCACGACGCGGCCGTGGCCGAGGCCGAAGCCGCCGCCCTTGCGCGCATCAATGAGATTTTGTGGCAGATACAGGCCAGTGCCGACCCCTTGCACACCTTCGACGAAATGATGGTGACGTTCAGCGAGGATACTGGCCTTGCCACCAGCCCCGGCGGCTACACCTTTGGCGAGGGCGAGATGGTGGACGAGTTTTACCAGGCGGCCCTGGCCCTGGAGGAAGGGCAAATTTCCCAGCCCGTGCGTACCGACTATGGCTATCACATTTTGCTGCGCCTGCCGCTTAGCGAGGAAGCCATTGCGGAAAACCGCGCCACCGTGCTGGATACCGAGATTGGCGCCATGGTGGACGAAAAACTGGCCGAAGTGACCGAGACGCTGCCCGTTGTGGGCGGGGAATACTACGCCGGGCTGCGGGTAGAGGATATTCGCTGACGCCCCAAAGGCCCGGGGCGGCCGCGCCCCCACATGTTGCCAAGCCAACGCCGTGCCTGCGGGCACGGCTTTTTTGCGCCTTTTTGCCGCCGGGGCAAAAAAACCCTTGCCCTGGGCGGCGGCATTTGCTATACTGTTAGAAATGCAAAGGCGGCGGGTACCCTGCCGCAAGGGGGGAATGCAACATGGTGGGCGGCATGACAAACAACTTGTTATGGCCCCGGCGTGTTGCCTCTCAGCTTTTTACAAGATTTGCCGGCGGCCCGTGTTCCAGTTTCCTTTTCCGGTTTGGAAACTGAACAAGCGGGTCTTTTTTTTCGCCTGTGCGCCGGCGCAGCATGCCAAAAAACAGGGAGGGAAAGCCGATGAAACGCCTGTACAAAGGCGCCCGGGTGTTTAACGGGCACCAGCTTGCCGCCATGGACGTGCTGGTAGAGGGCGAGCGCATTGCCAAAACAGGGGAGGCCATCGCCTGCCCCGGCGCCGAGGTGGTGGCTGCCGAAGGGCTTGTGCTGTGCCCCGGCTTTACAGACCTGCATGTGCACCTGCGCCAGCCCGGTTTTGAGGCAAAGGAGACCATTGCCACCGGCACGGCAGCCGCCGCCGCCGGGGGCTTTACCACCGTGTGCGCCATGCCAAACCTTGCCCCCACCCCGGACGATTTGCAGAACCTTGCCCCACAGCTGCAGGCCATTGGCCAGGACGCCGTGGTGCGGGTGCTGCCCTACGGCACACTTACCGTGGGCCAAAAAGGGGACTGCCCCGCAGACTTCGCGGTGCTGGCGGGCTTTGTGCCCGGTTTTTCCGACGATGGGCGCGGCGTACAAGACGAGGAGATGATGCGCCGGCTGATGCAGGCCGTGGCGGCCTGCGGCCGCTTTGTGGCCCAGCACTGCGAGGTGGAGGCCCTGCTGCCCGCCGGCGGTGTGTGTGTGCAGGCCCAAAGCGCCTTTGCCCGTCACCACGGTTTTGAAGGCTACACCGGAGAAAGCGAATGGAAAATGGCCGAGCGGGACATCCGCCTTGCGGCCGAGACCGGCTGCCGGCTGCACATCTGCCATGCCTCCACCAAAGAGACCTTTGCCCTGGTGCGCGCCGCAAAGCAGCAGGGCGCGCCCGTTACCTGCGAAGTGACACCGCACAACCTGCTGTTTTCCTGCGACGATATCACCGAGAACAGCGGGCGCTTTAAAATGAACCCGCCCCTGCGCACAAAGCAAGACGTACAGGCCGCGGTGCAGGCCCTGCTGGACGGCACCGTAGACGCCATTGCCACCGACCACGCCCCCCACACCGCCAAGGAAAAGGCCGGCGGCTTTGCCCACAGCCTGAACGGCGTAGTGGGCCTGGAAACCGCCTTTGCCGCCGTGTACACCGGGCTGGTGGTGCCGGGCACCCTGCCGCTGGAAAGCGCGCTGCAGCTGTTCACCTGGCGGCCCCGCGGCGTGTTGGGGGAAAACCCCCAGCGCATTGCCCCGGGCGAAGCCGCCGATTTTGTGCTGCTGGACCTTACCACCGAGCGCCTGTGCGAGCCGGAGCAGTTTTACACAAAAGGCCGCGCCACCCCCTTTGCCATGCGCCGCCTGCGCGGCTGGCCGGTGGAAACCGTGCTGGACGGCAAGGTGGTTTACCGGCGGGGTTAACCCCCCTCCCCAAGCAGCGCGTCTGGGCGCGTGCGCCCAGCTGCCCGCCTCCGGCTGGAAAAGAGCCACTTAGCGGGGAGAGCGCCGGGCATTGCTCGCGGGAACATGCCTTTGCGGACGTGCGGAGCACGTGACCAAGGGCAATGCCCGGCGGTAGGCCCCGCGGGCCTGGAACTGTAACAGGCTTGCCCAGCACGGGTGGCGGCGCACAAAAGGGCAGCGTCAGCCGCAAGGCCGGTGGCGAACCGCCACAGCCTGTACGCCACCGGGCGCAGAAAGTAGCTGCCCGCCTGCACGCCGGGCGCCTGCGGTGGGGTTTACCCAAAGCCCTCTTTCCGCGCAGGGCACACCGCCTACCTACACCGGCACCACCATACCCATCGCCCATCCCACCCAAAACAAGGAGTGACCCCTATGCAGCAAGCCCCCAAAAAACTGGTGTTCGAAAACGGCCGCACCTTTTACGGCACAGGTTTTGGCGCCGACGTGCAGCGCGTGTGCGAGGTGGTGTTCAACACCTCTATGGTTGGCTACCAAGAGATTTATTCCGACAGCAGCTACAACCAGCAGATGGTATGCATGACCTACCCGCTGATTGGCAACTACGGTATGGCCGCCGAGGACTACGAGAGCCGCGCCGCCACCATTGGCGGCATGATTGTGCGGGAATACAACGATTCTTTGGCAAACTTCCGCGCGGCCAAAACCCTGGGCGAGGAAATGGAAGACGCCGGCATCCCCGGCATCCAGGGGGTAGATACCCGCAGCATCACCCGCATGATACGCAGCGAGGGCAGCATGCGGGCCATTTTATGCCCCGCCGCCCTGCCCAATGACGAAGCCCTGCGTCTGGCGAGGGAAACCCCGCTGCCCCACAACCAGGTGGCCAGCGTAAGCTGCAAAAAACGCTGGCATGTGCGCGCCACCGGCATGCGCTACAACGTTGCCGCTATTGACTGCGGCATAAAGCTGGGCATCATCAACGGCCTTGCACAGCGCCACTGCAACGTAACGGTGCTGCCCTACACCACCACCGCGGCCGAGGTGGCGGCCCTGGCCCCCCACGGCGTGCTTATCTCCAACGGGCCCGGCAACCCCGAGGACGTGCAGCCTGTCATCGCCCTTGTACGCGAATTACAGGGCAAGGTGCCCGTCTTCGGCATCTGCATCGGCCACCAGCTCATCGCGCTGGCAAACGGCGCCAAAACCTATAAGCTGAAGTTTGGCCACCGCGGGGGCAACCACCCCGTGCGCGACGAACGCACCGGCAAAATCGTCATCACCAGCCAAAACCACAGCTATGCCGTAGATGCCGAAAGCCTTGCCGGCACGGGCCTTGCCCTTACCCACACAAACCTTTTAGACGGCACCGTGGAAGGCATAGAGAACGCCGCGCAGCAGCTCTTCAGCGTGCAATACCACCCGGAAAGCAAACCCGGGCCCCAGGGCTCGGCCTATCTGTTCGACCAATTCATCGCCAACATGGCCGCCTACAAAGCCGCCGGCCGCCAAATGCAGTGAGCGCCGCACACATTTTTTGGAGGGGAACACATGCCCAAGCGTACCGACATCAAAAAAATCCTGGTCATCGGCTCGGGGCCCATCGTCATCGGCCAGGCGGCAGAGTTTGATTACTCCGGCACCCAGGCCTGCCTTGCCCTGAAAGAGGCAGGCTACGAGGTGGTGCTCATCAACTCAAATCCCGCCACCATCATGACGGACACCGACATTGCCCACAAGGTGTATATGGAGCCCATCACCTTGGAATTTGTGGCGCGCATTCTGCGTAAAGAGCGTCCCGACGCCATTTTGCCCACCCTGGGCGGCCAAACCGGCCTGAACATGGCCATGCAACTGGCCCAAAAGGGCATTTTGGCCGAGTGCGGGTGCGAGATTTTGGGCACCGGGTTCGACTCCATCTCCAAAGCCGAGGACCGCGAGTTGTTCAAAAAGCTGTGCGAGGAGATAGGCGAGCCCGCTTTGCAAAGCGAGATTGCCCACACGGTGGACGAAGCCGCCGCCCAGGCCGCGGCCATAGGCTACCCGGTGGTGCTGCGCCCGGCCTTCACCTTGGGGGGCACCGGCGGCGGCTTTGCCGAAAACGAGGAGGAACTGCGCGACATCGTAAAAAACGCCTTACGCCTTTCCCCGGCGGGGCAGGTGCTGGTGGAAAAATCCATCAAGGGCTATAAAGAGATAGAGTACGAAGTGATGCGCGACGGCGCCGACACCGTCATCACCATCTGCAACATGGAGAATATCGACCCCGTGGGCATCCACACCGGAGATTCCATCGTGGTATGCCCCTCCCAAACGCTGACAAACCGGGAATACCAGATGCTGCGCGACGCCGCGCTGCGCCTCATCCGCGCGCTGGGCATCCAGGGCGGGTGCAACGTGCAGTTCGCGCTGGACCCTTACTCCTTCCGCTACTATGTCATCGAGGTAAACCCCCGGGTGTCGCGCTCGTCGGCGCTGGCGTCCAAAGCCAGCGGCTACCCCATTGCCAAGGTGTCGGCCCTCATCGCCGTGGGCTACCATCTGGATGAGATTCCCCTGGCAAACACCCCCGCCAGTTTTGAGCCTGCGCTGGACTATGTTGTGACAAAAATTGCAAGATTTCCCTTTGATAAATTTGATAAAGCGTCAAAACAGCTTAGCACTCAGATGAAGGCCACCGGCGAAGTGATGGCCATAGGCCGCACGTTTGAGGAGAGTTTGCTGAAGGCCGTGCGCAGCCTGGAGGTGGGGCTTTCCCATGTGTGGCTGCCACGCTTTGACGAGATGACCAGCGCCAAGCTGTGGGGCTTTGTGCAAAACCCCACAGACGAGCGCATCTATGCCATTGCGGAGCTGCTGCGCCGCGGGGTGGACCCCATCCGCATTGCGGACGAGAGCGCCATCGACGGCTACTTCATTGGCAAAGTGTACGGCATTGTGCGGCTTGAGGACGTTTTGCGGGACAACCCGGGCGACGCGGACGTACTGCGCACGGCCAAGCGCAATGGCTTTTCCGACGCCTTCATTGCCCATTTGTGGGAGGCGGACGAGGCCGATGTGTACCGCCAGCGGTGCGAGGCCGGCATTTTGCCGGTGTACAAAATGATAGACACCTGCGCCTCGGAGTTTGAGAGCTATGTGCCGTATTTCTACTCCACCTACGAGGAGGAGAACGAGAGCATCGTAACCCAAAACAAGAAGATTCTTGTTTTGGGCGCCGGGCCCATCCGCATTGGCCAGGGCATAGAGTTTGACTACAGCACCGTGCACGCCATCTGGGCCATCCGCCGCGCCGGGTACGAGGCCATCATCATCAACAACAACCCCGAGACCGTCTCCACCGATTACTCCGTAAGCGACAAGCTGTACTTCGAGCCCTTGTGTGTGGAGGACGTGATGAACGTCATTGCGCTGGAAAAGCCCGACGGCGTGGTGGTAAGCCTGGGCGGGCAAACGGCCATCAACCTGGCCGCCCGGCTGGACGATTTGGGCGTGCCCATTGCCGGCACCGGCCGCGCCGCCATAGACGCCGCCGAAAACCGAGACAGCTTTGAAAAGCTGCTGGCAAAGCTGGACATTCCCCAGCCGGCGGGCAAGGCCGTTACCAGCATAGACGCCGGCGTGGCCGTGGCAAACCAGATAGGCTACCCGGTGCTGGTGCGCCCCAGCTTTGTGCTGGGGGGCCGCGCCATGCAAATCGTCAGTGACGAAACGGGCCTGCGGCACTACCTTGCTTCCGCCGCCATTGCCAGCGAGGACGCCCCCGTGCTGGTAGACCGCTATGTGGAGGGCAAAGAGCTGGAGATAGACGCCGTGTGCGACGGCACCGACGTGTTCATCCCCGGCATCATGGAGCATGTAGAGCGCACGGGCGTGCACTCGGGAGACTCCATGAGCGTGTACCCGGCCTTCTCTGTAAGCGAGAAGGTGAAGCAAACCATTGTGGATTACACCGTGCGCCTGGGCCTTGCCGTGGGCATCCGCGGGCCCTTCAACATCCAGTTCATCGCAGACGAAAACGACCATGTGTATGTGATAGAGCTGAACCCCCGTTCCTCGCGCACGGTTCCCTTTATCTCTAAGGTAACGGGCATAAACCTGGCGGGCATGGCGGCCAGGGTGGCCCTGGGCCACACCCTGGCGCAGCAGGGCTACACCACCGGTGTTGCGCCCGAAAGCGCCTGCTGGTATGTGAAGTGCCCGGTGTTCAGCTTTGAAAAACTGCGCGGGGCCGACACTTATCTTAGCCCCGAGATGAAAAGCACGGGCGAGGCCATCGGGTACGATACCAGCTTGAACCGCGCCATGTACAAGGCCCTGAAGGCCAGCGGCAAACGGGTGGACAACTACGGCACCGTGCTGGTAACCATAGCAGACCCCGACAAGCAGCGCGCCCTGCCCTTAGTACAGCGCTTTTACCAGCTGGGCTTCAACATAGAGGCCACCGCCGGCACCGCGGCCTTTTTGCGCCAGCAGGGTATACGCACCAAGGTGCGCAAAAAACTAAGCGAGGGCAGCGAGGAGATATTGGAAAGCCTGCGCAGCGGCCACGTTACCTATGTGCTGAACACCCAAAACCCCGGCAGCGAGTACCACCGCAAGGACGGCTTTATGATACGCCGGGGCGCGGTGGAGAACAACGTCACCATCTTTACCAGCCTGGACACCGTGGCCGTGCTGCTGGACGTGCTGGAGGAGATCACCATGGGGGTGTCCACCATCGACGGCATTTGCCAAAAGGCGCCGTAACGCACCCCAAACACACTTTGCAACGCATTTTGGCCAACCACAGGGAAAGGCGCACACCATGGGCACCTGGCAACCGGGCGAGGACGAACAGAATACCCCCGCCGCGCAGCAGGGCCGCGGGGCGCCGCGCAGGGCGCTTTGCGCCGCTTTAGTGGCGCTGGCGGCATTTGTGGCCACTCTGCTTTTTGGCAGTGGGCTTTCCCTGTTGCCCCCCGCAGGTGCCGCGCCCCGTGCCATGCCCCTTTCCCGTGCCCATTTGCAAGACGCCGCCCTTCTGCCCGAGGGCATTTGGGTGCCCGGCACCGGGGGCAGCACCGCCACTTTTTATCTTGCCGGCACCGAAAGCCGCACTTTGCAGGTGCAGCTTTATGCCGAGGATACGGCGGACTTTCCTGTCACGGTGTCGCTATACCTTTTGGCCGACGACGCCAGCGCCGACGCCCGCATTTTGGCAGACCGCGCCGTTTTGAACCCCGCCGGGCGGCACAACAGCGCCGTGCTGATGCTGCACAGCTACGGGAAGCTCTATGGCTTCGAGCTGGAATTCTCCACCGCATCGGGGGCCTTCTTGCTTACCGATGTGACGCTGAACCAAAGCGGCTTTGCCTTCAACTTTCCCCTGTTTTTGCTGCTTTTGGCGCTGGGGCTGGGCGGCTGGGCCGTGTGGGCCTTTGGGCTGTGGCGGGCGGTGTGGCAGCCGCAAAAGCGCAGCCACCGCCGGGCCATGCGGGCGATGGTGGCCCTGTGCGTGCTGCTGGTTTTCGGCATCATGCTGGCGGTAAGCCCCCCGCCCGCACCGGGAGACAGCCTTTTGCTGCAGCCATATACCCCCGAAAACCTTCCCGCCAACGCCCACTATGTACACTTGTTCGACGCCTTGTACAACGGCCAGCTGGCCCTGCGCACCGCGCCCGATGCCGCCCTGGCCACCCTGCAAAACCCGTACGACGCCTCCCAGCGGGGCAGCATCCCCTTTTTTTGGGACATGGCCTACTATAACGGGCAATACTACTGCTACTTTGGCCTGGCGCCCATGCCGCTGTACTTTTTGGTACACGCCCTCACCGGGCGCCTGCCCAGCCCGGCCCTGGCCGCGGGGGTGCCCGCCATGCTGGCCGTGCTGCTTTTGTGGGCCGCGCTAAAGGAACTGCTTTTGCGCTGGGAGGTAAAGGCAAACCTGCTTTTGCTGGCGCTGGGCTTTCCCGCGCTGTGCCTTGGGGGCGGGCTGGGGCTTTTGGCCGCCAGCGCAGACACCTATGTGCAGCCCTATCTGTGGGCCACAGCGGGCCTTGCGGGCTGTGTGTGGCTGTTTTACCGCGCCCTGCGCTGCCAAAGCGGCGCTG
>JAJDGD010000025.1 GCA_030265505.1 Ruminococcaceae bacterium OttesenSCG-928-O06
CACTTCCATGCCGTCGTTCACCGGGTACACGCATGCGGTAACCAGGCTTTTCGCGCCCTTTACCTCTACCACGCACATGCGGCAGGCGCCTATCTCGTTCATCTCACGCATCCAGCACAGGGTGGGGATGCTTATGCCTGCGTCGTGGCAGGCCTGCAACACGGTGATGCCCTCTTCCACCTGGTGGGCCACGCCGTTGATCTTGATTTCGATTTTAGCCATTCTCTCTCTCCTCCCTTAACCCTTGCTGATGGCGGAGAATTTGCACTTGTCCATGCACACGCCGCACTTGATGCACTTGTCCTGGTCGATGACATGGGGCTTTTTCACCTCGCCGGCAATGGCGCTTACCGGGCAGTTCTTGGCGCACAGTGTGCAGCCCACGCACTTGTCCGGGTCAATTTTGTACTGCAACAGCGCCTTGCACACGCCGGCCGGGCAGTGCTTGTGGTCGATGTGCTCCAAATACTCCTCGCGGAAATAGCGCAGGGTGGAAAGCACGGGGTTGGGCGCGGTTTGCCCCAGCCCGCACAGGCTGTTGTCCTTGATGAACGCCGCCAGCTCGTCTATCTTGTCAATGTCCTCGCGGGTGGCCTTGCCCTCGGTGATCTTCGTCAAAAGCTCCATCAGGCGGGTGGTACCCACGCGGCAGGGCGTGCACTTGCCGCAGCTTTCCTCCACGGTAAAGTCCAGGAAGAAGCGGGCAATGTCCACCATGCAGGTGGTGTCGTCCATCACGATAAGCCCGCCCGAGCCCATCATGCTGCCAATCTCGATGAGGTTGTCGTAGTCGATGGGCACGTCTATCTTCTCTGCCGGAATGCACCCGCCTGAAGGGCCGCCCGTTTGGGCCGCCTTGAACTTGTGCCCGCCGGGGATGCCCCCGCCGATCTCCTCCACAATCTCCCGCAGCGTGGTGCCCATGGGCACCTCTACAAGGCCGGTGTTGCGTATTTTGCCGCCCAGGGCGAACACCTTGGTGCCCTTCGATTTCTCGGTGCCGATGGTGTTGAACCAGTCGGACCCAAGCAGGATGATGCGGGGCACGTTGGCGTAGGTCTCCACGTTGTTCAAAATGGTGGGCGCGTCGAACAAGCCCTTCACCGCCGGGAACGGCGGGCGGGGGCGCGGCTCGCCGCGGTTGCCCTCGATAGAGGTCATCAGCGCCGTCTCCTCGCCGCACACAAAGGCGCCGGCGCCCAGCTTGATGTCGAGGTCAAAGCAGAAGTCTGTGCCAAAGATGTTGTCGCCCAGCAGGCCGTACTCCTTGGCCTGGTCAATGGCAATCTGCAGGCGCTTCACGGCAATGGGATACTCTGCGCGCACATACACATAGCCCTTGTTGGCGCCAATGGCATAGCCCGCAATGGCCATGGCCTCCAGCAGCACATGGGGGTCGCCCTCCAAAATGCTGCGGTCCATAAAGGCGCCTGGGTCGCCTTCGTCGGCGTTACAGCAAACGTACTTCTGCACTTCGCCGCGCTTGCCGGCCGCAAATTTCCACTTCAGCCCCGTGGGGAAGCCCGCACCGCCGCGGCCCCGCAGGCCAGAATCCAATATCGTCTCAATCACCGCGTCCGGCGTCATCTCGGTAAGGGCCTTGCCCAGCGCCTGGTAGCCGTCGAACGCGATGTACTCCTCAATGTTCTCGGGGTTGATAACGCCGCAGTTGCGCAACGCGATGCGCATCTGCTTTTTGTAAAAGCTGGTGTCGTCCAGGCTTTTGATGGTGTCGTCGGCGGCTACGGTCTCGTCGTACAAAAGGCGCGTGACGGGCCGGCCCTTCAGCAGGTGCTCCTGCACAATCTCGGGCACGTCGTCCGGCGAAATGCGGGAATAGAACGCCGCCTCGGGGTATACCACCACAATGGGCCCAAGCTCGCACAGGCCAAAGCAGCCCGTGCGCACCACTTTTACTTCCTCTGCCAGGCCGCTTTTCGCCACTTCCGCCTCAAACGCCTCGGCTATTTTGGGCGAGGCCGACGCCGAACACCCGGTACCCGTACAAACCATTACATGGCTTCTGAACATGTTGCTTCCTCCTCCTTTTTACCGGGTAGCGGCCCCGATGGTGTATTCTGCCACGGGGGTGCCGCCAATCAAATGCTCCGACACTACGCGCGCCACCTTGTCGGCGGTCATCTTCACATAGGTCACCTTGTCCTCGCCCTGGCGGTACACTTCCACCACCGGCTCGTACTGGCATATACCAATGCAGCCCGTTTGCGTCACCATGATATCCGGCAGCTCCCTGCGGGCCACCTCCTCGGTGAAGGCGTTCAGCACCGGGCGCGCGCCCGCCGCTATGCCGCAGGTGGCCATGCCCACCACCACGCGCGTGCCGTCGTGCGCACTTTCGCGGGTCGTCACGGTCTGTTTCATCTTGTCGCGGATTTCGCTAAGTTCCTGAAGACTCTTCATTGCAGTTTCTCCTTTTTGGGTTTTTGCCACAGGGCGGCCGCGCGTCATTCGCCGGCCAGCACCTCTTGTATCCCTTCGTTCACATGCTCTTTGATGAACTGCACCACCGCCGGGGTGCCCAGCGGCACGCCGTCCAGCATCCGGCGCGCTTCCCGGGTGTCGAACACAAACTTCCTGCCGTCTTTTTCGAACGTGAACAAGAAGTCGATTTCTTCGCCCGACTGTACCAGCGCCGCTAAGGTGCCGCCCATGTCCCCCAGGGGGGCAAGGTCTATGTGCCCCATGGTGAAACTGGCCGTTACCGTGGTGCCCACGCCCGGGGTGCTTTGGATGCTGAGGTCGCCCCCGGTTTGCCGCGCCGCCATTTGCAAAAACGGCAGCCCCAGCCCCACCTTGCGGGTGGTGCGCGTGGTGGTGAAGGGGTCTGTCACCCGCCGCACCATCTCTTCGTCCATCCCTTTGCCGTCATCCCGTACCACCAAACTCTGCATGCCGCTTGCACTGTCCTGAATCAGCGCAATCTCCACCAAGCTGGCGTCTGCGCGCACGCTGTTCTCGGCTATGTCCAGGATGTTCATCGAAAGTTCTTGCATCTTCGCTACCCTTTGGGGGAAGTTTGAGTGAGTGGGTACAGCGCCCTCATCCCGCTGCTCGGCTGCTTACGCAGCCTCTGCGGCTCACGCGCCATGGGGCCGTTCGCCGCGCATCGGGTGTCAGTTGTTTGTCCGCAGCCGCGGCCAAGCCAACTGCCAGCGCATAGCGCCCTAATACTTGCCAAGAATCTCCTTCAGCTCGTCGGCGTTGCCGGTAAGCCGGCCGTACACGTCGTCGTTGATCATCATCACAGGCGCCAGCCCGCACGCGCCGATGCAACGCACTGCCTCCAAGCTGAACTTGCCGTCCGGCGTAACATCGCCGTCTTCCAGGTTCAGTTCCTGTTTCAGTGCGTCAAAGATGGGCCCGCTGCCCTTCACATAGCACGCCGTGCCCAGGCACACGTTGATCTTGTACTCGCCCTTGGGGGAGAGCGAAAACTGGGAATAGAACGTGGAAATGCCGTATACCTCCGCCAATGGCTTGTCCAGCGCCGTCGCTATCATGCGCTGCACTTCCAGCGGCAAGTACCCGTATATCTCCTGTGCTTTCTGCAGTGCCGTCATCACTACGCCCGGCATGTCCCGGTTTTCCTTCAACCAACTCTGCAGTTCTTTTTCCTGGGCCGGGGTGCCTTTGAAGGGCAGGGTGGATATCCGCTTCATAAATGTTGTGTCCTCCCATCTTTTTATTGCAGTTGCATTTGCGTTTGTTAAAGCATTGTCAATTGCATACACATAAATTATACTGTACGCGCCGCCCAAAAACAACAGCGAAGTTGTCCCCGGGGCAGAGACTGTACCATTTGACAATTATTTGCCAATACTTTTGTACAAATAGTGAACAATTACACCCAATGTGTCAGTGTGCATAAAAAAGCGGGCCCGCATATCGGCATGCGGGCCCGCTTTGCACGGTGCGTCTGCGTTGCTACTGGCGGTCTTTCCGGCGGAAGGTGCGGTGCCCCTCTTCCTCCTCCTCGTCCTCCTCATCGGGGTGGGGCAGTATGCTCACCTTTGCCCACTCCACATGGTGGTCCTCCACGGGCTCTGTATGGATATGCAGGCCCTCCACGTCCACCTCCACCTCTTCCCCGTCGCCGGGAATGGCGCTTAGCATGCTGAACACAAGGCCGCCCAGGGTGTCGTATTCGCGGTCCTCCGGCAGCTTCACGCTCAGGGCTTTTTCTATTTCCTCTATGTCGGTGTCGCCGGCAATGCGCCACAAGTTTTCGTCCAGGCGCAGGATGTATTCGTCCTCTTCGGCGTCGAACTCGTCGTAGATGCTGCCCACAATCTCCTCGATGAGGTCCTCCATGGTAACAACGCCCGAGAAGCCGCCGTATTCGTCCAGCACCACGGCCAGGTGCTCTTTGTGCTGCTGCATGTCCCGCAGCAGAATGTCGGCACGCACGGTCTCGGGCACAAAGCGGGCGGGGCGCAAAAGCTCGCGCAGGGTTTGGGGCACTTTTGCCCGCAGGTTCAACAGGTAGGCGCGCGAGGACAAAACGCCCAAAATATCGTCCATGCTGTCGTCGTACACCGGGAAGCGCGAAAGCCCACTCTCGGCAATAATCTGCACAATCTCGTCGCACTCGGCGTCGGCCTCTATGGCCACCACGTCCACCCGGTGGGTCATCACATCACGCGCAATGGTTTTGTCCAGCTCAAACACATTGTCTATCATAATTTTTTCTTCGGGGTCTATGGTGCCGCTCTCGTGCCCCACGTCCACCATCATGCGTATCTCGTCCTCGGTCACGGCCTCTTCCCCGCGCTCGCCCTTTATGCCCAGCAGCCGCAGCACGCCGCGGGTGGAAAGGCTAAGCAGCTTTACCAGCGGGCGCATAAGCACCCCAAAGCCTGCAATGACGCCGCTGGTCACTTTGGCCACCTGGTAGGGCCGGTGGATGGCGATCTGCTTTGGCACAAGCTCGCCAAACACCAGCGTGAAGTAGGATAGCACAATGGTGATGACGATGATGGCGATGGTGTTCAGGGTGCTCCACGAAAGGCTGGTGAAGCCCAGGCCGTCCCGCACCCAGGTGGCCAGGGGGCCGGCAAAGTTGTCGGCCGCGAAGGCCGACGCCAAAAAGCCCGCCAGGGTGATGCCCACCTGGATGGTGGACAAAAACGAGGAAGGATTTTCTACCAGGGGCAAAATGCGCGCGGCGGCCTTCTCCCCTTCTTCCGCCTGGCGGCGCAGCTTGTTGGCATTCAGCTGCATCACGGCCAGTTCCGTGGCGGCAAAAAACGCGTTGATAATGATCAGGACCAGTTGCAAGGCAAGCATCCCAACCAGTTTTCCGGGTGTCAAGTATATTCCTCCAGTTGTGTTTTGGGCGGGGCAGGGCGCCCCGCATTTGCTTACAACAAAACAAGGCACAGCCACATGCGGTGCATGGGCCGTGCCTTTTTAGTTGTGTAGCGTTTTACGGGTACAAGGTCGACTGCCGTCGTCGTCCATTCCTGCTCTTGGTTCCTTTCTGCAAGGCGGCGCACCGCCCGAAATAGCCTTTGTTGCTTCGATTATAGCCGAGGGGGCGGGCGGTGTCAAGACGGGGCCGTATGCTACGGCGTCGCGGGCCCGCTGGAGAGGTACACCGTAATGGTTTTGTTGTCCGGCGCGTTGCCCTGGTGGGTGCCGGCATTGGGATCTTGCCGCACAAAGCCGCCGCTCTCTATGCTCTCGTGGGCTTCGGTGGTATATGTAATCGCCCAGCCATCCCGATCTGCGGGCTTGTTTGCTTCGTTCGTGTCGCTTAGGTTGGGCACTTCATAGGTGGGGGCGGGGGCGGGCGCCTTTGCCACCGTAACGCTAATGCTTTGCGCCGTGCCCGCCGGCACCGTGCCCGAAGGGGTCTGTGTCAAAATGGTCCCAGCGGTGGCGTCGGCGGTCTCGGTCTCGCCCGCCACCACAATGGTCCACCCCTGGTAGCTGCTGCCCACTTCGGCAATTGTCTTGCCCACCACATTGGGCACCGTAAGCGGCGCCGCAGACGACGATGACGAAGAGCTGCTGGACGAACTGCTGGAAGAACTGGAAGAAGAGGAACTGCTGGAAGACGACGAGGAAGAACTGCTGGAGGAGGACGTCGCCGCCTCGGAGGAGCTGGGTTTCGGGAACAGGCCTTCGGGGGTGCCCTCGCGCAGGGGAATGGTGTTCAGGGGCTTTGGGCGGCGGTCTGTGCCCACATAGCTGTGGGTACGGAAGTAGTCAAAAATCTGCTCCATGCCCTGTTTGTTCAGGTGCACGCCGTCGTTGGGCAACATATAGTCGGCTTTGCAGTAGCCGGTGCTCGGGTTTTTCAGCGCTTCGCTCCAATTCAAAAACTTCAGCTCCAGCCGCTGGGCCATCTCCACCAAAGCCAGGTTGTACTCGTCAATGGTTTTTTGGGACAGGCTGGTGTAGGTGCTGCCCTGGGTAACAGGGAAAATGGAGGAGACGATGATGTCTGCGTAGGCGTAATTGTCCTGTATCGCCTTGATGGCGTTCTCGTACGCGGTGATGAAGTTATCCACATCCATGCCCACATTGTTGGTGCCGTAGTTCATCAAAATGCGGCGTGGCTGCATCAGGGCCACCGCCTTGGGAATGGTCATGGCGTCCAACCCTTTAAACTTCACGCAGGCCATGGTGGTAACATGGGTAATGCCCATGTTTGTCACCCCAATGCCGTTGGCCATGGTAACATGGGTGGTATCGCGGAAGGCCAGCATGCGCTCGGTGTTGCTGTCTCCCAAAAACAGGGTGTCGGTAATATAGTCCTCCCCGGCGTCTTCGGTCTCCTCCAAAAGAGTGCCGGCAAACTGCGAGGGCGGGATGGAGTTTTCACTTTTGTCGTAGCTGGGGTCGTACCAAGAGGAAGAAGGCTGGGAGGAGCTGGAGACAGGGTCGCGCTGGATGCACCCCGGCAAAATGGCCGCGAACACCAGCAGGATGATCAGCAGTAATATCAGCGCGCCGATCAATATATTGAAGCGCATTTGTTTGGGAGAAAACCGCTTGCCGCCACCCTTTTTGCCGCTTTGGGCCCCGCCCGGCACCCGGCCGGCGGGGTTTGGGGCCACTGCGCCTTTGGCTGGCTGTTGGCCAGCCGCCTCGTTTTGGCTGCCGGGCCGCGCCTGGCGCCCCCGCGAGGCATTGGCCTTATACACATGCCCGCCCCGCCGGTTTTGGTTGTCGCTGTTTTTGTTGTCCATCGGGTGTTCCCCCTGTGCCATCCGTCAGTTTTGCGGCTGCCGGGCGCCTTGGCTCGCAGCCATCCCCACACATGAAAAACGCCCCTTGGGCACGCTTTCTTTCGCCGGCCTTGGGCGGTGCAGGGTTTTGCAATATTCCTCATTATATACCACACCTGCCGAAAAGGCAATTGGGGCACGAAGTGCCGAGTGTGGCTTGCGAGCGAAGCACGCCTTGCGCAGAATATGGCCCGCAAAAAAGAAAGCGGCCCCTTCGTTTTAGAAAGGGCCCCGCTTTTTTTGCTGCTGCTTCTCGCCTTTTTCTACCTATTTTCCCGGCATTATCTGCAATTTAATATGTTCAAATAATTATTCGTTCTTACACGATTTTTTCAAATTTCGCCTGGTTTATCCACCCGCTAAGCCGTACCCCGGCGGGCAAGCAGGCCGGTGGTTTTCAGCCCGGCGGCAAGGGCAGGCGCCAGCAGGGCACACCCCGCCACAGCAAGCAGGCCGTTCACGCTGGAGACCGCCGCCTTGCCGGCCACCACCACCCACACGGCGGGCCAGGGGTTACCATAAAGGAAGTGCTGCATCACCGCTGTTTTGCACAGGTACAATGCAATGTATACCAGCTGGCCGCCCAGCCCCGCCACCAATACCCGGGGGAACATGGGCACTTTTGCCAGGGCGTGCTTTGCCAGCATGCCGGCCGTCCACCCCATGCAAAACTTGGTTAAAAACGTAATCCAAAATTCAGAGAAATACAGGGGGTTTGTAAAGTCATAGAACATGGAGCCCAACCCCGCGGCCATGCCCCCCACCATGGGCCCGAACAGCACCCCGGACACCAAACACATGATGTTGCCAAAATGGATGCGCGTTTTGTCCCCCAGCGCCAGCGGGATACGAAACTCCACCAACGACAGCGCAAACACCAGCGCAGCCAACACTCCAATCAGCGCAAGCATCCTTGCGTCCAACCTCTTTTGCCGCATAACACTTTCCCTCTTTCCGGATGATTTGACATCCCTTTCCCTCTATTGTATTATTGTAGCGGCAATCTGGTTCTGTTAAAATACCCAGTTTTGAATATTTTTATGGGGTCAGAGGTGATTTTTCTGGATTTTGTGGGAACTTTTCTAAACAAAAGGGATAAACGCCCCCTATACTACCAATTGTATAATCATCTGGCACACCAAATCCAGGCCGGTACCATCGCCCCCGGGGAGAAGCTGCCCGGCAAGCGCCGCGCGGCAGAGCAACTGGGCGTGAGTGTGAATACCGTGGACGAGGCCTACCAGATGCTGGCCACCGAAGGCTATGTGGAGGCGAAGGCGCGCAGCGGCTTTGTAGTGCTGCCGCTGCAGCAGGCGCCGGCAATGCCGCCTGCATCTGTGGCTGCAGGCGAAGGGGCGCTTGCCACACCGCCTTCTGTGGCGCCAGGGCAAGACGGCCCGTGGCGGTTTTCCTTTTCCAGCGGCGGGTTGGACCCCGAGCTGTTCCCCTTAAAAACCTGGGCGCGTTTGCAGCGCGAGGTACTGGCCGGGCCCACCTGGCTGCTTTTGCGGGGCCCCGGCGCCGGGGACGAAGCGCTGCGCAGCGCCATTGCCGGGTATTTGCAGGGCTACCGCGGGGTGCAGTGCACCGCCGGGGACATTGTGGTGGGCGCCGGGCTGGAAGTGCTTACCGGCATGCTGGCGCGGCTGTTTGCCGCCGAGGTATTTGCCCTGGAGGACCCCGGCTACCCTAAAACTGGCAGTATACTGCGGAATATGGGCGTGGCGCTGCGCCCGGTTGCCGCCGACGCCAAGGGCATGGACCCCGCCGCCCTGCAGGCCAGCGGCGCCACCGTGGCCTACCTTACGCCCAGCCACCAGTTCCCCGGGGGCGGGGCCATGGGGGTGGGCCGCCGCACCGAACTTTTGCGCTGGGCCGCCGACGGGCTACATTATATAATAGAGGACGACCACGACAGCGAGTTTCGCTTCGACGGGCGGCCCCTGCCCAGTATGCAAGGGCTGGACAAAGCCGGCCGGGTGGTGTACGCGGGCACCTTCACCCGCAGCCTGGCGCCGGGAATCCGTGCGGCGTACCTTGTGCTTCCTGCACAGTTGCGCCGGCAATGGCAGCAGATGTACGGGGACTATGCCTGCACCATCAGCCGCCCACAGCAGCACACCTTGGCACGGTTTATCAGCGGCGGGCACTTTGCCCGCAACCTGAACCGCCTGCGCGCCGCCTACCGCCGGCGGCGGGACGCCCTGCTTTTGGCTGTGGAAAACACCTTTGCTGCCGGCAGCTATTTGGTAGAAAATGCACACACCGGCCTGTACTTTATTTTGCGCCTGCCCGGAAGGAACGCCGTCACCCTTGCCGCCCTTGCACGCACCAAAAGTATAGGTGTGCGCGCACTGGATGAGTACCGCTCGCCCCCGCCGGGCGGGCCCACCCCCACCGCCGACGCCCTGGTGCTTGGCTATGGGGGGCTGACGCTGGAGGAAATTCCGGAAGCAGCGGCGGCCTTGTGGGAAATTGTGCGGGATGGGAAATAGCGGAAAGGGCGCATCGCGCTTTCTCTTCGCAGCAAAAGGCCCCCCGGCGGGGGCCTTTTTAGTATGGAAAATTGGGAAAAGCCTCTGTGGAAAATGCGTGCGCCACTCCCTAGAAAAAAGTACGATAAATTAAAAGAAAAGAAAATACAGATAATTCTTTTTCTACGTTTTTACGACTTTTTATTGGGTTTCCGTTTTATATGCAGCAATTGTTTCATGTTTTCCAGCTCACCTTTTTCGCGAATATCCAGCATCAGCCACAGGCCGTCATGGTATTTTTTCTGGCTGTTGTACAGCACCTGCACCCAGGGCGAAAACTCTGCGCGCTTTTCCTCAAATTTCCCCTGCTCTGCCTTGCCCAGCACCACCATAAATCCGAAGGATCCCTCGCGCGGGTAAAGCGCGCAGAGCGTTTTTCCACCCCGGCGGAACTTATATTCGTACAGGTTTTCCTTCCTGCCGGGGTTCCAAATTTCCTCCATTTCATAGACGGAAGTGATATATTCTACCACCTCGTCGAGGGCATCCATGGCCTTTTCTCCCAAATGGGCCCGCAGCTCCTCCCTGCTTGGCGGTTTGTCCATACCGGCACGCTCCTTTCTGTTGTGTTGCTTCTGGAAGCAGTATACCCCATAAAAGCTGCCAACATGTGTCCTATTAAAAAGAGGATTATTTACTATTTATTGCCATTTATGCACCCAGCACCGCCCATTGCTGCAGTAAATACATGCCCAGGGCAAACAGGGCCCCCAAGTTTATTAGCACCAAAAGCACGACAACATGCCATTTTTTGCGCATGCCAAACAGCGCAATATATTCCCGCATCAAGGCGCTGGGCAGGTAGTACAGGGCGGTTTTGCTACCCAGGCCATCCATGGGAATGCCCGCGCCGCGCGCCAGCATGGCACTGCGCAGCACATGGTAGTTGCTGGTGGCAAAAACACAGCGCACAACACGCCCACCAGCATTTTCTTCTATAATTCTTTTGGAATTAACCATATTTTCCCAGGTATTTTCGGCTTTGTCTTCCAACAAAATATCTTCTGCAGGTATGCCCTTTTTTAGGGCGTATTCCCGCATGGCCGCAGCCTCGCTTACGCTTTCGTCTGCCCCCTGCCCGCCGCTGAACACCAGCTTTGGCGGCGCGCGCTTTTTTTGCTGCTTACAGTAAAAGCGCACGGCTTTGTCTACCCGGCGGGCCAGCAGCGGGCTGGGCTGCCCGTCTATCACCCGGGCGCCCAGCACCACAATATAGTCTTGCCGTTTGGGCACAGGGGCAAGGTTGCACAAAAGGCATGTGACCAAAAATACAAAAATGTGGAAAAAATAAAAGAAAAGCACCAGCAAAATACCCGTCCACAGGCAACGCACCCACAGGGGAATTCGTGCAGTAATCACAAACGAGGAGACCAGCAAAAACACGACGATCGCCGCCGCCAAAATAAAGGGCAGGCTGTTGGCCAGGGTGTGGCGCTCACGCTTGTACATCAGCCGGCCGTTCAGCACCAAAAGGCCAACCAGCACATAGATGCCGAACATCAGCACCAGCATGCCCACAAACACGGCACCCACCAGAGTGTACGTCAAAAAACGGTTTTGCGCTTGCAAGGCGTAGAAGGCATAGGTGATGGCCGCCGAAAGCAGGAAGAGGCAGAAGAAAAAACCGCTGGTAAGGCGCGCTTTATTGCGTATGTAGACAAAGAGGAACACGGCCAAAAAAAGCGCCGTGGCAACTACGAGAACCTGCATAACGCTCTCCTTCTTCTGCGGTTTCGGGGCATCCTATTATTGTAGCGGCAAAGCCCGCCATTGGCAAGAAAACCGGCGCGAAGGCCCGCGGCGCTCACCCATTTGCCCCTGCCGGTTGACGATGTATGGACCTGTGTGGTAGCATTACGGGAAAAAGCGCCGGGCGGGGCCGTTTTGCCTTGGTTTTTCACTACGGCGGGAAAACGGGGTATTTGTGTGCTGGGTACTTTGGTAAATGCGGCGGCCATTTTGCTGGGCGGCGCGGCAGGCCTGCTTCTAAAAAACGGCTTGAAAGAGAACTTCCGCGATATTTTGAACCAGGCGGTAAGCCTGGCGGTGGTGTTTGTGGGGCTGGGCGGCTGTGTTGGTAACATGCTGGCAAGCGGCGCGCACCCCGTTTTGTTTATTGTAAGCCTGGCTTTGGGCGGCCTTCTGGGCGAAGGGCTGCGTATAGAGGCCCGGCTGGAGGGCCTGGGCAACTGGCTGCAGGCAAAGGTGCAAAAAAACGGCGGGGGTGGCGGCTTTTCCAAGGGGTTTGTGGCCGGCAGCCTGGTGTTTTGTGTGGGCACCATGGCGGTGCTGGGCAGCCTGGAAAGCGGCATGCAAGGCAACCACAGCATTTTGTTTGCCAAAAGCCTGTTGGACGGCATCATTGCCCTGGTGATGGCCGGCACCCTGGGGGTGGGTGTGGTGTTTTCTGCTGGCAGCGTGCTGGTGTACCAAGGGGTGCTTACCGCCTTGGCCAGCCTGCTAAGCCCCTTTGTAACCGGCGATATGCTGCGGGAAATTGGCATAGTGGGCGGCATATTGATTTGCGCCATTGGCCTGAACATGCTGGGGGTTACCCGCATACGCACCGGTAACCTGCTGCCTGCCCTTTTGGGCCCGGTGGTATACTATGCCGTGGCGGGCCTGCTGGGGTGAAGAGGTTTTATGGGGCGGCGTACGGCGGGCGGCACCCGGCGCGCCGGGCGGCACAACATGCGCCGGTCTTCTTGCTTTTAGAAGGTTATAAGATGAAGACGGCAGCCACCACGCCTGCCTTCAGGTGTTTGGCTGCCGCCTTCCCCTCTAAACAGTTTCCCTTGTTCAAGGAGGAACACGGCGTAGCACATGGCAGCACAAAAAAGGCCCGGCGCTCTGTATGGAGCGCTGGGGCCTTTTTTGCATTTTCACGGGCGTTTCCTGCGGGCAAGCGCGGCGCGTAGCACGGTATTCCGGCAAGGCAAAATTCCCCGAAAGGCGGCCCGCCGCCCCGGTGAAACGCTACATGCTTTGCTGGGCCAGCCAGGCGGCCACCCCGGCGCCCACACGCTTCATGGCGCCTTCCTCAAAAGGCGTTTGCAAGCCCGCCGCGTGCACAAGGCCTGTGTAGGTCTCACTGCCGGCCTTTTCGGTAAGCGCCAGGTAACGCTGCCAGGCGTCGGCCTCGTCCTGCTGGTTTGCAAGGAATAACTCCAGCGCCACGGCCTGGGCCAGCACATAGTCAATATAATAAAACGGGCTTACATAGATGTGCATCTGCCGCTGCCAGCCGGCCCCCCGGGCGTAGAATGGCAGGTCCTCAAAACGGTTCCAGGGGCGGTACTTGCGCTCCAGCTCCAGCCACAGCTCGTTGCGCTGTGCATCGGTAAGGTGGGGCGCATCGTACACGGTCTCCTGGAACTCATCCACCTGGCAGCCATAGGGCAAAAAGAACAGGGCGTCCTCGGTGTGGGCCACGGCATATTTGGCGGTGTCCTGTTTAAAAAATAGGTCGTGATACTTCGCCGTCAAAAACTCCATGGCCATGCTGTGTATCTCGCAGCTCTCAAGCCCCGGGCTGCGCAGCTCTATGGGCAGGCCCTGTTTTTGGGCGGAAAGGTACGCCGCAAAGGCGTGCCCGGCCTCGTGGGTAAGCACGTCTACGTCGCCGGCGGTGCCGTTGAAGTTGGAGAAAATGAACGGGCTTTTGTAGCCGGGGATATAAGTGCAGTAGCCGCCGGGCGCCTTGCCCGGCTTTGCCAGCACGTCAAACAAGTCCCCCTCCATCATAAAGTCGATAAAACCGGCGGTCTCGGGCGCAAGGGCGCGGTACATCTTTTGGCCCGCGGCCAAAATCTCCTCGGGCGTGCCCTTGGGGGTGGGGTTGCCCGTGGCAAACGAGACAGGGTCGTCCCAAAAGCGGAAGTCCTCTGCGGCAAGGCCGATGCGTTTTGCCTGGTTTTCTTTCAGCTTTTGCACCACAGGCACAATGCCCTTCACAACGGCGTCGCGGCAGGCCTTTATGTCCTGCCGGGTGTAGCCCAGGCGCTCCATGCGGATATCGCCCAGCGGGGTGAAGCTTTGGTGGCCCAGCAGCTTTGCCTGCTGGGTGCGGTTGCGCACCAGCCGGCTGAAAATGCCGTCCAGCTCCTCGCGGTTTGCGTCGAAAAAGCCGCCCTCGGCTTCGAATGCCTGCTTGCGCACGGCGCGGTCCAGATTCTGCTTATAAGGGCCAATTTGGGCCACCGTAAGCTCCTTGCCCATAAAGGGGATGCGTGCTGCGGCATACAGCTTTTCGTACAGGGTGGTCAGGGCATTTTCCTCCTGCTGCAGGGTTACCAGGCGTTCGTCGCTGCCCTGCACCGCAAGCGCCAGTTTCTCTAAAAAAATGCTTCCATACGCCTTTTCCAGCGCAGCTTTGTGGGGCGAGGCCAACAGCGCCCGGTAAAAGGCCAGGCTGGCTTCGCCCACAACGGGGCCCTGCTCGTCAAAATAGTCGTTCTCTTTGTCGTAGAATTCGTCGCGCGTGTCCACCGTGTGGCGGATGGACGCAACGGTGCTAAGGGTGGCCGTCTCATCAGACAATGCGGCGTACTGGGCGTACAGGTCCATCAGGGCCTGGCCGTCTTCGGCGCCGGCGGCCTTTTGGGCCAGGGCGCGCAGGGCCGTTTCGGTCTCGGCCAGGTTTGGCCGGGCATAGGGGATGTCGCTAAATTTCATGGCGTATGCTCCTGTAGTAGTATTTATATGCCGTTCTTTTGTTTGTTTTATGTTTTGGTTGGTTTGGTGCGCCGGGCGCCAGATGCCCGGCTTCGCTCATCATCTGTCGGCGCACAGCGCCCCCTTCTCCACATCAAAAAGGCCGCGGTCTGTAAGGCGCAGCGCGGGGATAACCGGCAGCGCCAAAAAGGACAGGCTGATGAAAGGGTCGATATAATAGGGGATGCCCATGGCCGCCGCCTTTTGGATGATGCGGCCCGTGGCCGCCTGCACCCACTCGGCGGGTTGGTCGCTCATCAGGCCGGCCACCGGCAGGGGCACCTCGTCCTCTACGGCACCGCCGCGCACCAGTACATAGCCGCCGCCTATTTCCGCAAGGCGCCTCACCGCGGCGGCTATGTCTTCGTCGTTGTCGCCCGCGGCTATGATATTGTGGCTGTCGTGCGCAACGGTGGTGGCCAGGGCCCCGCCCACAAGGCCATAGCCCTTCAGCGGCGCTATGGCAATGTTGCCGTTTTTGCCGTGGCGCTCCACCACGCACAGCTTGGTGTAGGTTTTGTTTGGCGCAAACAGGCCGTTTTCTGTGGGCACGGGCTCTACCAAGTGCCGTGTCGTCAGCTGGTAGGGCACCATTTCTATCACATGGGCCGGGCCCGCCACCGGCAGGCGGAAGCTTTGCGCCGTCACCCGCGGGGGCTTCACGCTGTGCAGCACGGCGGCATCCTGCGGGGCAAAACCGGGCATTTCGGCAAGGCAGGCGGCGGCGGGCCGGCCGTCCTTGTACACGGCCTCCACTTCCATCTGCCGCAAGTTGGAAAGCAGCACGATATCCGCTTTGTAGCCCGGGGCAATGGCGCCAAGGCCTTTCAGGCCGTATACCTGCGCCGCGTTCCAGGTGGCCATGCGGATGGCCTCGGCGGGTTTCATGCCAAGGTCTATGGCCAGCTTCACGTTCCAGCGGATATGCCCGTCGCGGCCCAAATCGTCCAGGTGTTTGTCGTCTGTGCAGAACATAAAACGGCTTGTGGGCATGCCGCTTTCCACAAGGCCCTGCACAATGGCGGCCAGGTTGTGGGCGGCGCTGCCCTCCCGCACCAAAATGGCCGCGCCGGCGCGGGCCTTTTCGGCAGCCTCGGCAAAGGTGGTACACTCATGCTCTGTGCATACACCCGCCGCAAAATAGGCCTGCAGTGCCGCGCCCGTAAGCCCCGGCGCGTGGCCGTCTATCAGCCCGCCGGCAAAAGCCGCCAGGGTGGCAAGGGCCTCTTCGTCGCCGGCTACAATGTCGGCAAAGCGCATGGCCTCGCCCAGGCCCAGCACCCGCGGGTTGTCTAAAAAGGGCGCCATTTCCGCCGGGCCAAAGCGGGCGCCGTTCGTCTCAAACCGGGTGGCCGGCACACTGCTGGGCAGCATAAAGTACAGGTTGCATGGCAGCCCCTCGCTGGCGTCCAGCATCAGCTGCATGCCCGCCGCACCGCACACGTTCACAATCTCGTGGGGGTCGGCAATCAGCGTGGTGGTGCCGCCGGGCAGGGCCAGGCGCACCAGCTGGGCGGGCAGCACCATGGTGCTCTCTATATGGATGTGCGCGTCGATAAAGCCAGGGCACAGGGTTTTGCCGGTGCAGTCTACCTCCACCGGGCCGCTGTAGCTGCCCACCCCGGCAATGGTGCCGCCGTACAGGGCAACGTCGGCGGGCAAAATCTCCCCGGTGAACACGTTTACCACCTGGGCGTTTTTAAACACCAGCGTGGGCGCTTTGCGCCCCGCCGCCACCGCCACCAGTGCAGAGAGAGCTTCCATACATACCTCCCATATGGGCAAAGCCTCCCCGGCAAAGAAGCAACCGCTTGCCCACGCCAGTTTCTTCCCTTGGCGCAAAGCGCGCCCAAGCCAAATTTTGCGCACAGCGCCCCACGGCAAACTGCCGCGCAGGAAAGGCCCCACGCGGCAGTTGTGTGCAGTTTTGCACCTGTGGCACTGCGCAGGGCGGCTTTACTCGGTCACTTCCTCAAAGCTCTCCGGGCCGGTTGCGCCGCACACTGGGCAGGGGTCGGGCGGGGTGTCGCCTTCAAATTCGGCTCCGCATACAATACAACGCCATTTTTTCATGTTGGGCCTCCCTAAAAAATGTATTCACGCACCGCACCGGGCATAGCCCCTGCGGGGGTGGCATGTTGTGGCCGCACCTTACGCGCCCTTTACGGCGGCAGCAAAATCCTGCCCAAACTTTACGGCGGCGGCAAGGTCCTCCTCGGTGGGCTTCAGCCGCACCCGCATCTCGGGCAAAGGCAGCGTCATGTGCAGCTGGTTCATGCGGGCGGCCAGGTTGTGGGCGGCTTCTCCGCTCCATCCAAAGCTGCCAAAGGCCCCCGCAAACTTGCCGCGGTGTATCACCGGGTTCAGCCCAATCATCACCTCGTACACCGGGGGCAAGGCGTCCCCCACCAGGGTGGGGCTGCCCAGCAGCATGCCATCGGCCGCGGCAAGGGCGGCCTTCGCGGCGTCCATGTCGTCGCTCACAAGGTCAAACACTTCCACCTGCACCCCGCCGGCGCGCAGGCCCTGTACAATGCTTTGGGCCAGCGCTTTGGTGTAGCCGTAGGCGCTAACATAGGCCACCGCCACGGTTTTTGGCCCGGCGGGCGCCGGGGTAGCCCACTGGCGGTACAGCTCTATATATTTCGGGATATCCGTGCGCAGCACCGGGCCGTGCCCGTTGCCAATGAAGGCGATGTCCAGGCCCTTGATCTTGTCCAGGGCGTTTGTCATGTGGGGATACTTATAGGGCCCCATGATATTGTCAAAATAATACTTGTATGCGTGGAAAAAATCGCCTTCGATCAAATCGTTGAACACGCGGTCGTCGGCGTAGTGGCAGCCAAAGCTGTCGCAGGTGAACAGCGCCTTGATTTCCGGGATCCAGGTGAAGATGCTGTCTGGCCAGTGCAGCATGGGCACGCTGAAAAACTGCAGGTGCACGCCGCCCAGGTCTATGGTGTCTTGCTCGGTAACCACCTGGTGGGGGAAGGGGGCGTTGATGATCTCTTTCAAAAAGGTGATGCCCGTTTGCCCGGCCAGCACGGTGGCCTTGGGGGCCTCTTGCAGCACTTTTTGCAGGCAGCCGGTGTGGTCCGGCTCGGTGTGGCTAACAAGGATATAGTCGATGTCGGCCGGGTCGCACACCTCGCGGATATTGGCGATGAACTCGTCGTAGAACTTATCTTTCACGGCCTCTACCAGCAGGGTTTTGTCTTTGCCCTTTACAATATAGCTGTTGTAGGTGGTGCCGCGCTCGGTCTCCATAATAATATCAAACACGCGCAGGTCTTTGTCCAGCACGCCCACAAACCACACGTTGTCCATCGCCTGCAAAGCGCCCATGGGGGTCATCCTTTCCTTGTGGCGGCACATTTTTTGATGGGCCGCCGGGTTTGAGTGATTGTACCAGACCTACCTGCCGAATGCAAGCGGTTTGGCGCGAAACGCCGCGTTTTTTTGCAGGGTGTGGCGCGCCATTGTGCGGGCGGCACGCGGCGGCTTGCCGCCTGTTCACCGGCGGCGGGCATTGGGGGCACGCTTGCGCCGGGCCCTTGCCCAGGATGCACACAGGCTTTTTCCCAGAATGGCTTGCGTCCCATCCGCTTTGGCAAGCCGTCTTCCCAAAGCGAGGTTACATACACTAGCGGTCTTTCAAATAGTCCTCGAAGCTGGCGTACTTGGTGTCGTCCCCGTCGGGCTTGTCCTTGATAAGGCGCAGTGAGGTATCCTCGGCAAGCTCCTCCTCGGTAAAGGCAAACACGCCGCGCTCATCCTTGGGGATGGCAAGGGCGTCTCTCTCCTGTTTTTGCTGGCGGCCCTTGCCCTGGCGCTGGCCACCCTGGTTTTTGGCCGGTTGCTTTTGCTCCTGCTTTTGGGGGGCCGGGGCGGCCTGCTTT
>JAJDGD010000026.1 GCA_030265505.1 Ruminococcaceae bacterium OttesenSCG-928-O06
CACCGCCTTATTTCTTGCATCCGGCTTGGAAATGTCTTCGGAGAATCTGCGTAAAAATGCCATTGCAGCTCGCCGCCCGCGCCGCTCGTCGTCAAACAAACTGGGGAACTGCACATTGGTTGGTTTTGTAAAATCCACAACGCGAAAATTCCGTAGCAGTTTATACCGGGCAACACTGGCATATTTCGCTTTTTTTGAATAGACTTCCCGCACTGCTGTTTCGGGCTTATAGGTGAGGTACAGCATCGGTATTCCCTCCGGGTTCATTCGATACGGTTTTGTTTGTTTCGGCAACGGAGGGAAATATTCATGTGCCCCTTTTAACCCGCCTTCATCCTTATGGGTACGCGCACGGTACAGCTTGGTTGTTTTACCGTTTAGTTCCTTAATCAAATTCGACTTTCTAACATAGCTGCCGATTATTTCAAGAATTTCTGAGGGCTGTGGTTCCGAACCGGTCAGCAAATCATCACTTACTTTGTAAAATACATATCTGACTTTTGTTTTCACAAGGGTGCAAAAATCCTCCCATGTGTAATAGGCGTTGTCTTCTTCTCGGCCCCAATAATAATCACGCTCACACCATGCAACATCATCCATCAAACTGGAAATATCGTCCAAGAGCCTATCATCTTCAATGCCCAATTCCTTATACAGAACATCCTTTATGAGTTCATCACTGTCATAGACCGTTCCCTGATAACCGCCCTCTCTGCCTTCGTACGCCAATTCATTGGCGGCATCTGTGTACTCAAAACGGATTCCATTCATGATGGGTTCCATCAGTTCTTCTAAGCCGATACATTTTCGTCGGCTGCCGCAATAATCACAAGTTGCCAAATGCCCATTTTCTTTGATGAAATTCTGAAGGGCGTAATCGGTGGCACACCCATGACAAACCACTGTGTCCGAAGAGCCGTAACCCCTTGAGGCATATTCTTTTATCAAGCCCATAATAACAATCCCCCTTGCTCACCTCATGAATGCAAATATGCAATGCTACTCTATTGGACAAACAATATTTGAATATATACATCATATCAAAGAGGGAATGAAGCGGCAATCCCTCGCCTGGGCCTGCTGAAAAAAGCATTAGAGTGACGTCCGCAGGAAGTGCCAAGGACACCTGGACAGATAAAGATGCCCACCCACTTCTCTCGTGTGGCAAATGTGCAAGGATTCTTGACAAGCACAAACGCATTTGGTAATATAACTGGGCGGGTACATTGATGCGCCTGCGTCCAACACCGCTTTATGGGGCGTAGCTCATCTGGGAGCGCCGAGTATACGCTAAACCACCCCGAAGTTTTGCTCCTGGTTGTATGGCATTGAAAATCGAATAGTGTCCCTCACACATGGGGGCGTAGCTCACCTGGGAGAGCGCTTGAATGGCATTCAAGAGGTAGTCGGTTCGATCCCGATCGTCTCCACCATTCAGGGACACCGAAAACCCGCCAACTGAAAAGTTGGCGGGTTTTCGTTTGCCTTTATGCAATTGTCAGATGGCACTACATTATATTTTTATTGTTGCTTCCTTATTTGGTTGAACCCAAGCGCTGCGGAGGTTTTTGCCTGCCGGCAAAGGTTGATTTGACAACAACACATTATTTTAAACAATTTGTTATTGACAATATTGTGTATCACACAGTATGCTAAATGCAGGAGGTGATTCCGTGCCGGATAGCGATTTGCTGCAAACACTTGTAACCGAGCTGCGCCGCGGTAGCCTGACACTGGCGACGCTTAGCTACCTGAAAACGCCCCACTACGGCTATGCCCTGCTGCAATCCCTGCAGGGCAAGGGGATAGAGATAGAGGCCAATACCCTCTACCCGCTGCTGCGGCGGCTGGAGGGCCAGGGCCTTTTGACCAGCGACTGGGACACCGCCGAAAGCCGCCCCCGCAAATATTATACGCTAAGCGAAGCGGGCAAAACCATTTGCGGCCAGCTAAAAAGCGAATGGGAGATGATGCAAACCAGCCTGCAACGGCTGATGGAGGAGGAAGTGGATGGATAACCTGATAGACCGTTATATTTATGATGTGACGCGCCGCCTGCCCGAAAAAGAGGGCGGGGAAGTTCAAAAGGAGCTGCGTGCCAACATAGAGGATATGCTGCCCCAAAACCCCACCGAGGCCGATGTGGAAGCGGTGCTGTACCAGCTGGGCGCCCCCGCCAAACTGGCCGACCAATACCGCCAGGGGCCGATGTGCCTTATCTCACCGGCGGTGTACAGCGATTACATTCGCGCCTTGAAATGGGGCCTGCCGGCGATGGCGGGCATTCTGATGATCTTTGGCATACTGCTGGTCCTTGCGGGCTTTTCGCAGGATACCACACCAGTGGCCATGGCCGGCCAGCTGGTGGGTCAGGGGTTCAGCTTTGCCATGCAGGCGGCGCTACAATTTTTCTTTTGGGTAACCATAGGGTTTGTTATAGCCGACCGCACCGGCTACCGGGCCAGTGAAAAGCCCTGGCAACTGAGCGATTTACCCAAGACGCTGCCGGGCAGCAAAAAACGCATCCCCCTGTCAGACAGCATTATTGAGCTGGTGTTTTCTTTGTTGTTCACAGTGCTGGCGGTGCTGTACTGCCTGGGGGCCTTCCCGTTGTTCACTATCTTCCGTGCCGGCGGGGCCAGCATAGACCTGGTGTCTGACCCGGCCATATTGAGAGGGCTGTTTTTTCCCGTTGTGGTGGTGGGTCTGCTGTCTGTGGCCGAATGCATCATCAAGATGATATACCGGGCGTGGCGACCTGTGGTTTGCTTTGTGGTGGTGGGCAGCAATCTCATATGCGCTGCATTGTCCATCTACATATTGAGCCAGACCAACCTGTTCTTTATGGATATATCCCTCGGGTATGGCCCGCAGGCGGACTGGATCATCGGCAACGGCATCGGCCTGCTCATCATCGGCATCATTGCGGTGGCCGTGCTCGTGGAGTGTATCACCGCGGTGTATAAAACCTTTGTGGTAAAATGAAGGCGAACGGTATACCTGGCAGGAAGCTTTATTTCTAATACAAAATGCCGGGCTGCCAAAGATTTGGCCTTTGTTTTTACCGCTTTGATAATGAATTTGCGGCATCTATTAATAAAACGCCCGATAAAATTCTTCGAATTTTCGGGAGTGGGCTAGTGTATATGGTGGGAGAGCGCTTGAATGGCATTCAAGAGGTAGTGAGTTCGATCCTCATCAGCTCCACCAAAAAGTTCGGTCCAACTTTGTTGGACCGAACTTTTGTATTGTCATGAGAGCCTTGTAGGCAGGCAAGGCCACAGTGCGCAACGCCGCTTTACGAAAGGGCGGCTTGGGGGTATAATATAATGAAAACGGCAACACCGGCGCCGGCAATGGAAGGCCGGCGCTGTGCGGCGTTATGGCCATGCTGGTTGGGAGGGAAAGGTGTTTACAAAACTGCACAGCCTGGGCACTTGGGCCCTGGAGGGGTTTGTGGTGACGGCCGAGGTGGATATCTCGGGCGGGCTGCCGCAGTTTGCCATTGTGGGCCTGCCCGACAGCGCCGTGAAAGAGGCGACCGACCGTGTGCGCAGTGCCCTGAAAAACCTGGGATACACCTACCCGGCCAGCCGCATCACCGTGAATTTGGCCCCGGCAGACATTAAAAAAACCGGCCCGGTGTACGACCTTCCACTGCTGCTGGGCCTGCTTGCCGCGAGTGAGCAAATTTCCCCGCTGCCTGCCGACTGTGCGTTTGTGGGTGAGGTGAGCTTGGACGGCGCGGTACGCGGTGTGCGCGGGGTGCTGCCTATGGCGCTGGCCGCCGCGGAGAAGGGCATCCGTCACTTGTTTTTGCCGGCAGAGAACGCGGCCGAAGCTGCCGTTGTAGAGGCACTGGCTGTGTATCCGGTGCGCCGGGCGGAGGAAGTGATAGCCCATTTTAAGAGTGAAGCACACATTGCGCCGCAGCAGATGGTGCCACCGGGCGCCGCGCAAACCGGGCCCGATGTGCCCGACTTTGCCGATGTACATGGCCAGCCCGAAGCCCGCCGCGCCATGGAGATTGCTGCTGCCGGTGCCCACAACCTGGTGATGGTGGGCCCGCCGGGCGCCGGCAAAAGCATGCTTGCCAAGCGCCTGCCGGGCATTTTGCCGCCCATGGAGCGGGACGAGGCCATAGAGACCAGCAAAATCTATTCCGTGGCGGGGCTTTTGCGCGGGGACGAGAACGGCGCCGCCCTGCTCGCCGCCCGCCCTTTTCGTTCGCCCCACCACTCGGTAAGTGCCGCGGGGCTTAGCGGGGGTGGTGGGCAGCCCCGGCCGGGGGAGATCAGCCTGGCGCACAATGGGGTGCTGTTTTTGGACGAACTGCCGGAGTTCAAGCGCGAGGCACTGGAGATTTTGCGCCAGCCCATGGAGGATGGATGCGTCACGGTAAGCCGCGCGGCCGGCAGCGTTACCTACCCCAGCCGCTTTATGCTGGTGGCCGCCATGAACCCCTGCCCCTGCGGCTATTTTGGGCACCCAAAGCGGGAATGCCGTTGCCTGCCCACGGCCATTGAGCGATACCTGCAAAAGGTGAGTGGCCCGCTTTTGGACCGCATTGATTTGCATGTGGAGGTGCAGGCGGTGGAGTACCGGGACATCAGCGCGGCAAAGGGCGGCGAAAGCAGCGCGGCCATGCGCGCGCGGGTGGTAGCCGCACGGCAGTACCGCAAAGCGCGGCAGCAAGGTGCCCCGCCGCTGCCAAGCGCTGCGCTGGAGGGCCAGCGCCTTCGGGACGAATGTCCCCTGACCGACCGTGCCGCCGCCCTATTGGAAAAAGCTTTTGAGAAAATGGGGCTTTCGGCCCGAGGGTACGACAAAGTGTTGCGGGTAAGCCGCACCATAGCCGATTTGGCCGAGAGCGAAGTGATAGACCTGCCACATGTGAGCGAGGCAGTGCAGTACCGCAACATGGACCGCAAGTACTGGTATACGAGGTAAGGGGGCTATGCCCCGAGTGTTGGATTTGCCGCGGATGCGGCAAATCAACAGGAGTCCGGCGCCCAAGAGCGCGAGCCGCAGGCGAAGCATGATTGGCCGCGGCGGAGAGAGGGCGCTGTGCGCTGGCAGTTGGCTTGGGGGTGTTTTGCACAAAATCTGGCTCGCGCAGCGAACAGATTTTCCCAACGCCCATGAACGCAAGGCGTAGCCGAAGCGTGAATGGTTCGCGGTGGGTTTGCGGAAGCAGGCAAACAACTGACACCCGCTGCGCGGCGAAGGGCCCCAAGGCGCCTGAGCCGCAGAGGCTGTGCAGACAGCCGAGCAGCGGGATAAGGGCGTTTTACGCCGACAGATGCCTTGGCGCAGCCAAACATGAGGATGCTGTACGGCTGGGATGCTGCGGGCCCCTGCGTCCGAACCGAAGCCGCATTACATTGCGGCAAAATGCGGCGCCGCTTATAATAAAATTTGGCCACCCGCGCGGCCCGTTCCACCTTCACAGAAATTTCCCTATCAAAATTAGAGGGTTTTGTGCGGCTGCGTCGTACATACTATATAGCAGCACTTTTTGCCAGGGCAACTGCTTTTGGCTTTTTGTTTGCGTAAAAAAGGAGGGATGGCTTTGGACGCACGGCAGCGCACCATGGAAATAGAGCGGCAAACCTTGTCCCCCTTTGCCACATTGAGCGAAAACACCCGTGGGCGGGCGCGAGCCGAGGAAGAATGCCCCCTGCGCACGGCCTTTCAGCGCGACCGCGACCGCATCATCCACTCCAAGGCGTTTCGCCGCCTGAAGCAGAAGACCCAGGTGTTTTTGGCGCCCGAGGGCGACCACTACCGCACCCGGCTTACCCACACGCTGGAGGTGAGCCAGATTGCCCGCACGGCGGCGCGCGCGCTGCGCTTTAACGAGGATTTGACCGAGGCCATTGCCCTGGGGCACGACCTTGGCCATACCCCCTTTGGCCACGCGGGAGAGCGCGCGTTGAACACGCTGAACCCCGCGGGCTTCAAGCATTATGAGCAGAGCGTGCGGGTGGCCCAGCACCTGGAGAAAGGCCACCGCGGCCTGAACCTGACCTTTGAGGTGCTGGACGGCTTTGACCGCCACACGGGCGGCCGCTGGGCCGGCACCCCCGAGGGCCGCCTTGTGCGCTATGCCGACCGCATCGCTTACATCAACCACGACATCGAGGACGCCATCTCGGCCGGGGTGCTGGCAGAAGAAGAGCTGCCGAAGGCCGCGGTGAAGGTGCTGGGGGCATCCAAGTCCAAACGCATCACAACGCTGATTACTTCGCTGGTGGAAAACACCCGTGAAGGGGACGTGCAGATGGGCGAAGAGGTGTTTGCCCAGTACACCGCGTTGCACGACTTTATGTACAGCACCGTGTATGTGGACAAAATGGCCAAGGCTGAAGAGGCCAAGGTGGAAAAGCTGATTGCCGAGTTGTACAGCTATTTCTGTACCCGGCCCGACAAACTGCCGGACTTCTACCGTGTTACCTGGGAGGAGGAAGGCCCCGACCGCGCCGTGACGGATTATATCTCCGGCATGACGGACAACTACGCCATACGCACCTTTGAAAACCTGTTTGTGCCCCAAAGCTGGCGCGTGCAGGAGGATTGATGTTTCTTTTCTGCCCGGTGTGCCGATGAAAAAACCATGCAAGGAGGTGGGCCGGTGGCGATCTCTCAAGAATATATTGCCGAGCTTTCCCGGCGCACCGATATTGTGGAGCTGGTGCGCAGCCATGTGCAGCTGAAACGGGCGGGCCGCATGGAAAAAGGGCTATGCCCCTTCCACAATGAAAAAACCCCGTCCTTTTATGTGTACCCGGAGACAGCCAGCTTCTATTGTTTTGGCTGTGGCGCCGGAGGCGACGCCATCACCTTTGTAAAGCAGATACAGAACCTGGACTATGTGGAGGCGGTGAAGTTTTTGGCCGCCCGGGTGGGCATGCCCATGCCCGACGAAGACGACAGCCTGGCCCGCCTGCGTGGGCGCATGTTGGCCATCAACCGGGAGAGCGCGAAGTTTTACGCGGGCCTGCTGAACACCGATGCCGCCGCCCACGCGCGGGCCTACCTGCGCGGCCGCGGCCTTGCGGACAAGACCATCCGCGGCTTTGGCCTGGGCTTTGCACCGGACGAATTTGGCGCCTTGCGAGACCACATGAAGGCCCTGGGCTTTACGGAAGAGGAGCTGGTGGCGGCCGGGGTGTGCAAGCGCGGCGCCAAGGGCGGTGTGTACGACGCCTTCCGCGGGCGGGTGATATTCCCCATTATAGACTTGCGCGGCAACGTGATTGCCTTTGGCGGGCGCAGCATGGGCGAGGGCAAGGGCCCGAAGTACCTGAACAGCAGCGACACCCCGGTGTTCAAAAAAAGCCGCAACCTGTTTGCGCTGAACATCGCGCGGAAAAGCCCCCAAAAACGCCTGATTTTGGCCGAGGGTTATATGGATGTCATCAGCCTGCACCAGGCGGGTTTTGCCACCGCCGTGGCCACGCTGGGCACGGCCCTTACGGGCGAGCAAGCCAAGCTGATGAGCGACTATGCCGAGGAAGTGGTGCTGTGCTACGACAGCGACGAGGCCGGCCAGCGTGCCACCGCCCGGGCCATAGAGGTGCTGGAGCACACCCCCGTGAAGGTGCGGGTACTGGCGCTGGCCGGCGCGAAAGACCCGGACGAGTTTATTACAAAGTTTGGCCCGCAGCGCTTTGAGGCGCTTTTGGAGGGCAGCGGTAACACCATAGAGTATGCCCTGGGTGTGGAAAAGCGCAAGCAGGACATCACCACGGCCGACGGAAAGGCCGCCTACATACGGGCGGCGCTGGAGGTGCTGGCGGCGGGAGCCCTGCCGGCAGAGCAGGACATCTACGCCGGGCGCATTGCCGAGGAGACCGACGTTGCCAAGGCCGCCATATTAACCCAGCTGGAGGGCGTTGTGCGCCAGCGCCGGCGCCGCATGGCCCGCCAGCGGGAAAAACGCATGCGGGACGAAGGGGCCGCATCCTCGGTGAACGTGCCCTATGGCGCCGGGGGCGCCAAGGCCCTGGGCGCCGCCTTTGCAGAGCAGCAACTGGTGGCCGCCCTTTTGAAGGACCCGGCGCAGTTTATCCCCCTGGCGGCGGCGAGTGTGCGCCCGCAGCAGATGCTGGCCCCCGAGATGGCCGAGGCCTATGCCCTGATTTTGGAGATGGGCGAGGCCGGGGAGTACATAGACCTTGCGGCGCTTTCGGGCAAATTGCCCGAGCGCACGATAGCCTTATTGAGCCGGATACTGGCCCAGAACTATGACATTGGCTTTACCCGGCAGGACGTGGAGATGTTTTTACAGCGCATACAGGGGGCAACCACGGCCCAGGCCAACCCCGCGGAGATGAGCGACGAGGAGCTGAAAGCCCACCTGGAACAGATGCGCAAAAGCAAAAAGCCCCCCGGCACATAAACGTGCTGTGCGGGCAGGCAAAACCGTGTTATTATGGCGCGCGCCGCGCGTGTGGATATAAGGAGAATGGAATGGCAGACAAGAAGACCAATGTGATTAACAACCTGGTGGAGACGGGCAAGCGCAACCAGCGGCTTTCCACCAAGGAGATTAACGATGCGCTGGAGGAGATAGGCTTTGACGTTGAGCTGGTGGACAAGCTGTATGAGACGCTGGACCAGAACAACGTTGAGATTGTGGATGAGCCCGACCCCGAGGCCGAGAAGTTTACCCTTACCGAAGAAAATGTGGACCGCTTCGAAAGCGAGCTTTCGTCGGAGGGGGTGTCCATAGACGACCCGGTGAAGGTGTACCTGAAAGAGATTGGCCGCGTGCCCCTACTTACCAGCGAGGAAGAGGTGGCGCTGGCCATCCGCATACAAAACGGCGGCGAGGACGGCGACATTGCCAAAAAGCGTTTGTCGGAGGCCAACCTGCGGCTGGTGGTGTCTATCGCCAAGCGCTATGTGGGGCGTGGCATGCAGTTTTTGGATTTGATTCAGGAGGGGAACCTCGGGCTCATCAAGGCCGTGGAAAAGTTCGACCACACCAAGGGCTTCAAATTCTCCACCTATGCCACCTGGTGGATCCGCCAGGCCATCACCCGCGCCATTGCAGACCAGGCGCGCACCATCCGCATCCCGGTGCACATGGTAGAGACCATCAACAAAGTGAAGAAGGTAAGCAGCCAGCTGCTGCACCGCAATGGCCACGAGGCCACCGCAGACGAGATTGCCGAAGAACTGGACATGCCGGTGGAGAAGGTGCGGGAGATTATGCGGGTGGCGCAGGAGCCGGTGAGCCTGGAGACCCCCATTGGCGAGGAGGAGGACAGCCATCTGGGGGATTTTATCCCCGACGAGGACGCCCCCGTGCCCGCCGAGGCCGCCAGCCACACCCTGCTGAAAGAGCAGCTTGCCGGCGTGCTGAACACCCTTACCCCCCGCGAGGAGAAGGTGCTGCGCCTGCGTTTTGGCCTGGAGGACGGCCGCCCCCGTACTCTGGAGGAGGTGGGCAAGGAGTTCCGCGTCACGCGCGAGCGCATCCGCCAGATAGAGGCCAAGGCCCTGCGCAAGCTGCGGCATCCGTCCCGCAGCAAAAAGTTGAGGGACTTTCTGGACTAGGGTCTGAAAGACCGAGTTTGGCTTCCTGAGCGCAGCGAAGATGCTGCCATATAGAAAAAGCCCCGCTGTGCGGGGTTTTTTGTTGCCTGTACGCCATTTTCAGCGAACAACATCTTGCAAAATGTTCAAAAATATCAGATAATGAATGTATTGTGAACAAAAAGCGGAAAGAGGGTGAGGCATTGAACTACCTGGGGCGGCTGTGCCGCGAGCTGGAAGGGGACATGGGCCTTACCCAGCGGCAGCTGGCGCGCCGGCTGGGCATTTCCCTCGGCAAGTGCAATACCCTTACGCGCATGGCCGAGGAGCAGGGCCTGGTGTCTGTGCTGCCGGGCGCGCGGGGCCTTACGGGGAAAGGCCGGCGCTACCTGGAGCAGTTCCGCGTGAAGAACGCCGTGATACTGGCGGCAGGCATAGACGTGCGCTTTGTGCCTTTCACCCACGAGGTGCCCAAGTGCATGATGCAGGTGGAGGAGCAGCGCATTATAGAACGGGTGATTTGCCAGCTGCGTGAGGCAGGCATTGAGGACATCACCATTGTGGTGGGGTATTTGGCCGAGATGTTTGACTACCTGATAGACAAGTACGGGGTGAAGCTGCTGTTTAACCCCGAATATGCCACCAAGAACAACCTGGCCAGCCTGTACTTGGCGCGGCATTTGCTGGGGAATACCATGCTGGTATCTGCCGACTTGTGGATGTGGGAGAACGTCTTCCATATATACGAGCCGGAGGCCTGGTGTGCCTGCCACTGGCACGAAGGCGCCACCGACCGCTGGTGCCTTGTGACCAACGGCAAACGCCAAGTGCGCCGGGTGCGCCGCGGCGGGCGGGACATGCTGGCCATGCTGGGCCCGGTGCACATGGACGAGCGCTTTTCCCGCGAGGTGGCCGCCCGCCTGGAAGAGGCCTACCACCAGCCCGGCAACGACGACGCGCCCTGGCAAAGCGTGCTGGGGCACGGCATGGAGCAAATGGGCCTTTCGGCCAATATTTTGCCGCCGGGCATTGTGCAGGACTTTGCCACCTTTGAAGAATTGCGCGACTTTGACACCACCTATGTAGAGTATTCCGGCAACAAAAACCTGCGTAAAATTGCCAGTATCTTCGAGGTGCCCGAGAGCCGCATAGAGGGCCTTACCTGGATGGACGTGGGCATGACAAACCAAACCTTCCGCTTTACGCTAGACGGGCAGGGCTACATCTACCGCATCCCGGGGCAGGGCACGGAGAATTTTATCTCGCGCAGGCAAGAGGCCGAAGTGTACGCCGCCATACGCGAGCTGGATATTGCCGACGAAGTGCTGTACCTGGATGGGGACACCGGCATCAAAATCGCAAGGTATTATCCAAACTCCCACAATGTGGCACCGGATGACGGCCCCGCCATAAAAACCTGCATGCAGATACTGCGGCGGCTGCACACCGCCGGTGCAAAGGTGGGGCACCGGTTTGACATTCTGCGCAAGCTGGGGGAGTTTGAGGCGATGTGCCGTGAGGTGGACTGCATCCGCTTTGACGATTTTGCGGCCACCAAGCAGCGGGTGGAGGTGGCGCTGGACGTGATACGCAACACCGTACAGCCCCTGGTGCTGTGCCACGGCGATGCCGCCCATGTGAACTTCCTGACGCTGGAGGACAGCAGCATCCGCCTGCTGGACTGGGAGTACGGCGGCATGTGCCACGGCGTTGCAGACGTGGCGATGTTTGGGCTGTTCCAGAACAGCAGCTTTGCCCAGATAGACGAGATGCTGGAATGGTACTGCGGGCGCACGCCCACAGAGGAGGAGCGCATCCTGTGCTTTTCCTATGTGTCGGCCTCGGGCCTGTTGTGGAGCATGTGGGCCGAGTACCGCCAGTATTACGGCGAGGACTTTGGCGAGTATGCCATGCTGCAGTACCGCACCGCCAAAGAAGCCGTGGCCCGGGTGCAAACGCTGCTTGCCGAGGCCGCAGACGCCCCCGGAAAGCCCCCGCAGGACAGGGGCGCGGGGCAGGAAGCCATTTGACAAAGATGGCGAATGTGGTATAATTTAAGTGGATTGATTTAGTATACTTAGCCGGGGCCGGCACGCCCCCGGCAGCAAAAGAGGAAACCACACATGTATATCACCCAGGAGGCGGACTACGCCGTTCGCATCGTATATTGCCTTGCCAAATGCGCCTGCCGCAAGGATGCCCGCAGCATCAGCGAGGAGGTATGCGTTACCCTGCGCTTCAGCCTGAAGATATTGGGCAAGCTTTCCGCCGCGGGCATTGTGAACAGCTTCAAAGGCAACAAGGGCGGGTATGAACTGGCCCGCCCCGCCGCCGAGATTACCCTGAAGGACGTATTGAGCGCCGTGGAAGGGCCCTATGTGCTGTCCCGCTGCATCAGCGACTGCAACTGCAGCCGTGGCGCCCACGACAGCTGCACTTTCCAGCGGGCCTTCAGCCGCATCAGCGACAGCATCAACCAGCAGCTTGGCGACGTGAGCTTTGCGGGCCTGCTGGAGGACGAAGGCGTCGCGCCCACGGCAGAAGAGGCGCAGCATGCCTGTGGGTGTGCCATGTAGGCCTTCTTTATAGGAAACCGTACACCAGGAACCACCTGCCCAAAACTGTGGCAGGTGGTTTCCCGTTTTGTGCGGGAATAGGGCGGCAAAGGTCTTGAGAAATTATACACGCCTCCGGGCGTGCCAAGGTGAAAAAGAAGCGGTTTTTGTCTTGACAAGGGGTGTGGGATGGTATATAATCAAAAATTGTATTCATGATGGCCTAGTGTGCGCTTTTGCGTGAAAAACTCACCAATACGCAGAAAAACACCCCATGCATTTTGTGCAACATGCACAATAAATTGCGGTTTTACGCCGGGCCAATGCTGTGTTATCGAAGTGGTTTGTAACCAGAAAAAATTTATAGAGCAGGACAGGAGAGGGTCGCACATTATGGTGAATGTCAAGCCGGTAAAGCTTGGAACGACCGAACGCATGAGTTTTTCCCGCATTGATGAAGTGCTGGACATGCCAAACCTGATCGAGGTGCAGAAAAACTCCTACCAATGGTTCCTTAGCGAGGGACTGAAGGAGGTGTTCCGCGATGTGGGCGCCGTGGAGGACTACACCGGCAATTTGGTGTTGGAGTTCATTGGCTACCGCCTGGACGCCGAGCCCAAGTACTCTATCAAAGAGTGCAAGGACCGCGACGTTACCTATGCCGCACCGCTGCGGGTGACCACCCGGCTGTTGAACCGCGAGACGGGCGAGGTGAAGGAGCAGGAGATCTTTATGGGGGACTTCCCCCTGATGACCGAGAGCGGCACCTTCATCATCAACGGGGCCGAACGGGTGATCGTCTCCCAGCTGGTGCGCAGCCCCGGCGTGTACTTTGGCGAAAGCTATGACAAAACGGGCAAAAAGCTGTTTACCGCCACGCTGAACCCCAACCGTGGCGCCTGGCTTGAGTACGAGACCGACTCCTCCGACGTGTTCAGCGTGCGTATAGACAAAACGCGCAAACTGCCGGTAACGGTGTTTATCCGGGCCCTGGGCCTGGGCGAAGACGCCCAGATACGCGACTTTTTTGGCGACGACGACCGCATTGAGGCCACCATTGCCAAGGATCCCGCCAAGAACGTGGACGAGGGCCTTTTGGAGACCTACCGCAAGTTGCGCCCGGGTGAGCCACCTACCGTGGAGAGCGCCCAGACCCATATCAACAACCTGTTTTTTGACCCCCACCGGTATGACCTGTCCCGCTTTGGGCGGTACAAAATGAACAAGAAGCTGGCGTTGGCGCGCCGCATTTCGGGTTTTGTTTCTGCCCGGGACGTGGTGGCACCGATGACCGGCGAGCTTTTGTGTGCCGCGGGCGAGAAAATTACCCGCGAGATGAGCGAGGAGATAGAGCGCAGTGGCGTGGGGGCCGTGTACCTGTCCATAGAGGACAAAGAGGTGAAAGTCATCTCCAACGCCGTGGTGGACGCCTCTGCCTTTGTGGGCTTTGACGTGCGTAGCGAGGCCGGCATTACCGACAAGGTGAGCTATGCCGTGCTGCAGGAGATTTTGGACGAGGCCCAGAACGACGACGATATCAAGGAGCTGTTGCGCCGCCACCGCGACCGCCTGATTTCCCGCACCATCACGGTGGACGACATTCTGGCCTCCATCAACTATTTGAACGGCCTTGCCTGGGGCATCGGCACCACAGACGACATCGACCACCTGGGCAACCGGCGCATCCGCAGCGTGGGCGAACTGCTGCAAAACCAGTTCCGCATCGGCTTTAGCCGCATGGAGCGCGTTATCCGCGAGCGGATGATGCTGCAGGCGCAGGAGCCGGAGGCCGTGACGCCCCAGGGGCTTATCAACATCCGCCCGGTGACCAGCGCGATAAAAGAATTCTTCGGCTCTTCGCCGCTTAGCCAGTTTATGGACCAAAACAACCCCCTGGCAGAGCTGACCCACAAGCGCCGCCTTTCGGCCCTGGGGCCCGGCGGCCTTAGCCGAGACCGCGCGGGCTTTGAGGTGCGCGACGTGCACTACAGCCACTACGGCCGCATGTGCCCCATCGAGACGCCCGAGGGCCCGAACATCGGCCTGATAAGCTACCTTGCCACCTTTGCCCGTATCAACGAGTATGGGTTTATAGAGGCGCCCTTCCGCAAGGTGAACAAGAAAAACGGCGTTGTAACGGACGAAGTGGAGTATATGACCGCCGACGTGGAGGACGAGTTTGTAGTGGCCCAGGCCAACGAGCCGCTGGACGAAAAAGGCCGCTTTGCCCGCCCCCGCGTAAACGCCCGCTACCGGGACCTCATTATTGAGACCGACAAGGACAACGCCGACTATATGGACGTTTCCCCCAAAATGGTGGTGAGCGTTGCCACGGCGATGATTCCCTTTTTGGAGAACGACGACGCCAACCGCGCGCTGATGGGCAGTAACATGCAGCGGCAGGCGGTGCCCTTGCTTGTGCCCGAGCCGCCGCTGATTGCTACCGGCATGGAGTATAAGGCCGCATGCGACAGTGGCGTGGTGGTGCTGGCAAGGCGGGACGGCGTGGTGGAAAAAGTGACCGCCGACAAAATTGTGGTGCGTTGCCCCAAAGGCGAAATAGACGAGTATGAGCTGACGAAGTTCATGCGCTCGAACCAGGGCACCTGTGTGAACCAGCGCCCCATTGTGCAAAAAGGCGACAAGGTGCTGGAGGGCATGGTGATTGCCGACGGCCCCGCCACCTGCAACGGCGAGATTAGCCTTGGCAAGAACGCCCTCATCGGCTTTATGACCTGGGAGGGCTACAACTACGAGGACGCCGTACTGATTAACGAGAAAATTGTGCGGGACGATGTGTACACCTCCATCCACATTGAGGAGTACGAGCAGGAGGCCCGCGAGACAAAACTTGGGCCCGAGGAGATTACCCGTGACATTCCCAACGTGGGCGAGGACGCCCTGAAGGATTTGGACGAGCGCGGCATCATCCGCATTGGCGCCGAGGTGGGCGCCGGGGACATTTTGGTGGGCAAGGTGACGCCCAAGGGCGAGACCGAGCTGACCCCCGAGGAGCGGCTGCTGCGCGCCATCTTTGGCGAGAAGGCCCGCGAAGTGCGCGACACGTCCCTGCGGGTGCCTCACGGCGAATATGGCATTATAGTGGACGTGAAGGTGTTCACGCCCGAAAACAGCGACGAGCTGCAGCCCGGCGTGCGCGAAGTGGTGCGCTGCTATATTGCGCAGAAGCGTAAAATTAGCGTGGGCGACAAAATGGCCGGCCGCCACGGCAACAAAGGCGTGGTTTCCCGCATTTTGCCGCAGGAGGATATGCCTTTCCTGGAGGACGGCACCCCGCTGGATATTGTGCTGAACCCGCTGGGCGTGCCGTCCCGCATGAACATTGGCCAGGTGCTGGAAGTGCACCTTGGCCTTGCGGCGAAAGCGCTGGACTGGAAGATTATGTGCCCGGTGTTTGACGGCGCGAACGAGTACGACATTATGGACTGCCTGGAGCAGGCAGGCTTTGAGCGCGACGGCAAAAGCGTTGTGTACGACGGGCGCACCGGCGAAAAGTTTGACAACCGGGTAACCGTGGGCTACATGTACTACATGAAGTTGCACCACCTGGTGGACGACAAGATACACGCGCGCAGCACAGGCCCCTACAGCCTGGTTACCCAGCAGCCGCTGGGCGGCAAGGCCCAGTTTGGCGGCCAGCGCTTTGGCGAGATGGAGGTGTGGGCGCTGGAGGCCTATGGCGCCGCCTACACCCTGCAGGAAATTCTCACCGTGAAGAGCGACGATGTGGTGGGCCGCGTGAAAACCTATGAGGCCATTGTGAAGGGCCAGCCGGTGCCCAAGGCCGGCATTCCCGAGAGCTTCCGCGTGCTGATAAAAGAACTGCAGAGCCTGGGCCTTGATATGGTGGTGCAGGACGAAGAGGGTATGGAGATAGACCTGAAGCAAAACTACGACGAGGACGACACAGGCTATTCTTCCGAGCTGTCTATAGGTGGCGATGTGCTGGTGGAGGACGAGCTGGCGCGCGACTATTCCATTGAAGAAGTGGAAGAGGAAGAGAGCGGAGACTTTGAGGACGAGGACGAGGTGACCCCGCTGGAGCCGGAGCAGCTGTTCAGCGAGGAAGACCTGATAGAAGGGGACGAGCTTTCAGAGTAAACCGCCCTGTGCAAAGCACGCCTTTAGCATAACGCCCCGGCCGCCGTGCCGCAGGCGCCTTACATAGAAAGGGAGTTTGGATGGACTTTTACGAATTCGATTCGATACGCATTGGCCTTGCCGCGCCAGACCAGATACGCGCGTGGAGCCACGGCGAAGTAAAGAAGCCCGAGACCATCAACTACCGCACCTTGAAGCCCGAGCGGGACGGGCTGTTCTGCGAGCGTATTTTTGGCCCCACGAAGGATTGGGAGTGCCACTGCGGCAAATATAAACGCATACGCTACAAGGGCAAGATATGCGAGCGCTGCGGCGTGGAGGTGACCCGCGCCAAGGTGCGCCGCGAGCGCATGGGCCATATAGAGCTGGCCGCCCCGGTAAGCCACATCTGGTACTTCAAGGGCATTCCTTCCCGCATTGGCCTGATTTTGGACATTTCCCCGCGCCTTTTGGAAAAGGTGCTGTACTTTGCCGCCTATATTGTTACGGACCCCGGCTTTACCCCGCTGGAGGAAAAGCAGCTTTTGAGCGAAAAAGAGTACCGCGACATGCGCGAGCGGTACGAGGACGAGTTCCAGGCGGCCATGGGCGCCGAGGCCATACAGGAGCTGTTGGCTAAGATTGACCTGGACGAGATGGCGGCCAGCCTGCGCGAGGATTTGGAGAGCGCCGGCGGCCAGAAAAAGCTGCGGCTGCTGAAGCGGTTGGAAGTGGTAGAGGCCTTCCGCAACAGTGGCAATAGGCCCGAGTGGATGATTATGAACGTCATCCCGGTCATCCCGCCGGACATTCGCCCCATGGTGCAGCTGGACGGCGGCCGCTTTGCCACCAGCGACTTGAACGACTTGTACCGCCGGGTAATCAACCGCAACAACCGCCTGAAGCGCCTTTTGGAGCTGGGCGCGCCCGACATCATTGTGCGCAACGAAAAGCGCATGCTGCAAGAAGCCGTGGACGCCCTGATAGACAACGGCCGCCGTGGCCGCCCGGTGACGGGCCCGAACAACCGCCCGCTGAAGAGCCTTTCCGACATGCTGAAGGGCAAGCAGGGGCGCTTCCGCCAGAACCTTTTGGGCAAGCGTGTGGACTATTCCGGCCGTTCGGTCATCGTGGTGGGGCCGGAGCTGAAAATGTACCAGTGCGGCCTGCCCAAAGAAATGGCGCTGGAGCTGTTCAAGCCCTTCGTGATGAAGGACCTGGTGGAGATGGGCATCGCCAACAACATCAAAAGTGCCCGCAAGATGGTGGAGCGCACCCGCGCCGAAGTGTGGGACTCCCTGGAGACTGTTATCAAGGGGCACCCGGTGCTGTTGAACCGTGCGCCCACTTTGCACCGGTTGGGCATCCAGGCCTTTGAGCCGGTGCTGGTAGAGGGCCGCGCCCTGAAACTGCACCCCCTGGTATGCACCGCCTACAACGCCGACTTTGACGGCGACCAGATGGCCGTGCATGTACCGCTGAGCGAGGAAGCCCAGCGCGAAGCCCGCATGCTGATGCTGGCCAGCCAGAACCTGCTGAAGCCCAGCGACGGCAAACCCGTTACCGTGCCCACCCAGGACATGGTGCTGGGCAGCTATTACCTTACCATGGTAAGCGAAGGCGACATGGGCGAGTGCAAGGTGTTCAGCAGTGACAACGAGGCCACCATGGCTTATTACGACGGCGTGGTTTCCCTGCACGCCCGTGTGAAGGTGCGCCGCACGCGCGAGGTGAACGGCAAAACCGAACACCACTTGGTAGAGACCACCCCGGGGCGCATCATTTTTAACGAGCCCATTCCCCAGGACCTTGGCTATGTGGACCGGGACGACCCGGAAACCGCCTTCAACCTGGAAGTGGATTTTTTGGTAAACAAGAAAAGGCTGGGGGAAATCATCGAGCGGTGCATCCAGATGCATGGCACCGATACCACGGCGCTGATGCTGGACGAGATCAAGGCGCTGGGTTTCAAATACTCCACCCTTTCCGGGCTTACCGTGGCCGTTAGCGACGCGGTGATTCCCCCGAAGAAAAAGGAACTGATAGAACTGGCCGACGAGCAGGTGCTGAAAATTGAAAAGCAGTACAGCAAAGGCCTGATTTCTAACGACGAGCGGCTGAAAAGCATTCTTTTGGTGTGGGAGGAAACCACCAACCAGGTTAGCGCCG
>JAJDGD010000027.1 GCA_030265505.1 Ruminococcaceae bacterium OttesenSCG-928-O06
GCGGCGCCGAGGCTGCGCGGCAGGTGGGTTTTGCCTTGTGCCGCCGGGGCAAGCCGCCCGGTGGTGCTTGGTGCCGTTTGTCAGTCGCCTCTTATGTCACCAGCGGTGGTTCTGCGGCGGCCTTGCAAGAGCCCTCTTTCATTATAGAAAGCAGCGTTTGCCGAAGCTGTCCCGGCATGGCGCCTTTCGGCTGCATCACCCCGCGCGGTTGTTGCGCAAAAATTCCGCCGCAAGCTCGCGGTAGGCCAGCGCCCCGCGGGAGGCAGGGTCGTAATAATTCGCGGGGGCGCCAAAGCTGGGGGCCTCGCTTAGGCGCACGTTGCGGGGAATGGTGGTTTTGTAAACCTTCTCGCTGAAAAAGCGCTTTACCTCTTGCACCACCTGCAGGGTCAGGTTCAGGCGGCCGTCGTACATGGTAAGCAACACGCCCTCTATTTCAATATAGGGGTTGAAGGCTTTTTTCACGTTGCGGATGGTGCCCATCAGCTCGCTCAGGCCCTCCAGGGCGAAGTACTCGCACTGGATGGGCACCAGCACGGTGTCGCACGCGCACAGGCCGTTCAGGGTAAGCAGGTCCAGCGAAGGGGGACAGTCAATAAACACAAAATCGTACCTGTCCAAAATGGGGGTCAGGCTTTCGCGCAGGCGGGCCTCGCGCTTGGGCATGTTCACAAGCTCTATGCCCGCGCCGGAAAGCTGAATGTTGGACGGGATGATGTCCACCTTATATTCCGTTGGTTGGATAACGGCTGCCGCCGTTCCCTGGCCGATGATCAAATCGTACACGCTTTTTTCCATCTGCCGTTTGGACAAGCCAAACCCACTGGTGGAGTTTCCCTGGGGGTCTAAGTCTACCAAAAGCACGCGCTTGCCGGCCTCGGCCAGTGCCGACGCCAAATTTACCGTTGTGGTGGTTTTGCCAACGCCACCTTTTTGGTTGGCCACTGCAACTACTTTCGCTGCCAAAATCGTCCCTCCTGCGGGGGGTTGGCCCCGTTTTACTGGCGGCCCGGGCTGTGTATGGGCGGCCCGCTAAGCTGGTTTTTGCCGGGCGGGCTGGCCGGGCAACTATTAGTATAGCACAGGCGCAGGGTAAAAAGAAGCGGCAATTTCCAAATGCTGTAGGAATGTTCCACGTGGAACATTGGGGAATGTGCATAAGTTGTTGAAAGCTTTTCCCGCCTTTATTTGTCTTATATTTGTTCCCTTTTTATTGGGCGATTCTGCCTTGTTTTTTGCCTGAAGGCCTTGTGTTTTTTGTTGTGGAAAGGGTGGAATGTTGTTCACTAGGGTGTGGAGATACAAATGCTTTTTCCGGCGAGGGGGGGCTTGCCGGCAGCCGTGAAGCGCAAGGGCCTGCAAGGAAATGGTTTGTTGTGACCTTGTATTTTGTGGCGGGGTTGGGCGCACCGGGGCTGTTTTCTGCGGGAAGAGCCCCGGGCGGCGGGGCCGGCGGCTGCTTGGCTGCAGGGCATATGCCCCCAACTACTCAAGCCACGGCAGGGCATTGGGCAGTGAGGGCCCAAACAACAGTTCATAGGGCCGTTGCGCGAGGGCTCCCGAGTCTCGTGTCAGCGCTTCCCATGTGGTGCCAACGGCAAGACGCATGGGCGCGTCTGTCACTTATGCTTGTGGCGGGCCAAGCAAGCACTAAAAAGCGGTGGCGGCCTGGCGGGGGTTTGTACTGGAGTGGCGGGCAGCAAAATGCACGAACGCACCAGGCTCCCAAACCTGTGACGGAGCACCGCGGACGGCGAAAAGTGGCGACCCGCAAGTGGCTATTCCATCCAAGGCAGAAGCCTGTGGCAAGGTATCAAACGGCAAAATGTGCGGATAGTCTTATTGCCTCTGCCCACGGCGAAGCGCAGCAAGCGCCACCAGGGTGGACGGCGGCGGGTAACAGTTCTGCCAAAGGCAAACGTTGGGGCAAAATGGCAACTGGCATGATACCGAATTCTTCATTGTCTCCGCCTGCGGCGAACACAACAAGCGGCTCCCGGGCAACCATCGGCGGCTTGTTGCGCTGCCAAAGGCAAGCATTGAAACGCAGGACACCCCGGCAAAGCAACTGCTGGCGAAGGGGCTGGGCGGCTAGCAGTGAACACTACAGATACGCCCGGTTTGCTCGCCTTGCCGAGGGCACCAAAGCCGACCGTACACAAACCAATACGGCTGCAATGTTCCACGTGGAACATTGCGCACCCATTGCATAGGGTTTCCCTCCACGCGCAGGCTTTTCTGTTTCCTTTACTCTGCCCTGCTGTCTGCTGAAGGGCTTCTCTTTTGTTCTTTCCCTTATATGCTTCCACGCCAATCCCTCTTGCATCACCCACCCGCCTTGCTGTCTGCCGCTTACTCGCCGCTGTACGGCAGGCCCACCGCCCCCGGTAATAAAGATTTATATTCCGATGTCTCCCAGGGGTTATGTTCTTTGGTTCCTTTTTCTTTGCGCTATGCCCGGCACCTGAGCTTTTATAACAGTATAAATCCTAGTGGTCATGCCTCATCCATGGCCGCTGCCCTTTTCTGCTTGCTTTTCTCCCCCAGACAGCGTTTTTTCGACGTACATGGCAAAACAAAGAGAGTCCCTGTGCGACAAAGCCTCGCGCACAGGGACTCTCTTTGCTCTTTACAACGGGCGCTTTTTGATCGTCCCGCCGGGGCGGGGATATTTTTCCGGGGTGGCAGCGGTTTTTTCTATCAGCACCAGGCTGCGGGCGGCGCCGTCTGGCAAGGTATATTGCCTGGTTTCCCGCAGGGTGCCACCCAGGGCGGCTATGGCTGCTTGGGCGTCGGCTATCTCCTGCGCGGCGTCCCCCTTCATGGCAATAAACCAGCCGCCGGGTTTTACCAGTGGCAGGCAATACTCGCACAAAACGGGCAACGCCGCCACCGCCCGGGCCGTGCATACATCAAACCCCTCGCGCCAGCCCTTGCGGGCAGCTTCCTCGGCCCGCTCTTTTGCCACCTCGCCCGCAAGGCCAAGGCGGCGCAGCACCTCTTGTAAAAAGGCCACACGCTTGCCGGTGGGCTCCAGGGCTACCAGTGCCAAACTTGGCTTATAAATTTGCGCTACAACGCCGGGAAAACCCGCCCCGCTGCCCACGTCTGCCAGGCGGCCCTGCACCTGAGGCAAGGCCGCGAACAGCAGGCTATCCAAAAAATGTTTGTCCTCCACCTCCTCGGGCTGGGTGATGGCCGTCAGGTTTACCTTCTGGTTCCACTCCAGCAAAAGGGCGGCGTATATTTCCAGCTGGTCCAGTTGTTCCGGCATAAGATTTATGCCACAGGCGGCAGCTTTTCGCCGCAGGCGCTCTTTGTCTATCAGGTTTTCCACCTCTTTTCCACACTTGGCAATCTCGGAATTCACAGCCCTTCTTTGGAATCCACCTATGCAACCCAAGGAAATCAAGCATCTTTTTAGGGCTTTTAGGGGTGTTTTGCGGCCTTTATTGCGGGCCGCATGGGTTAGGCTTTGTTCAAATTCTTTTGCTTTGCCCATTTTTTGTGGTTCTCTCTGTTTTCAACAGGCTTTTCACGGCCGCTTTTGCCTTGCCTTTTCTTTCGCTGTTGCGCTGTTTAAGAAAATAATTTTCAACTGTTTTCCTGGCCCTGCTTCCTGATTTTTCCTATTTTTTGCCTGTGCAGAGCCAATGCAAGCGTCAATTGGGCAATGTCGCTGGGGGAAACACCGGGCACACGGGCCGCCTGGCCTACGTTGCGGGGGCGCACGCGGCCCAATTTTTCCCGGGCCTCCAGCCGCAGGCCGTCCAACCCTTCATAGGTAAATTCCTGTGGGATCGGCACATCCTCCTGCTTTTTCACAGCCTCTATCTGGGCCAGCTGCCGCTTTATATATCCTTCGTACTTCGTCTCTGTTTCTATGCGGGCGGCCAGCGCGTCGTCCACCCCGCTGCCCGGGCCGATAAGGCTGGCGATGTCCCGATAATTCCACTGGGGGCGTCGCAACAATTCCATCGCTTTTACGGCTGTTTTCAGTGGGGGAAGGCCCTTTTCCAAAAGCAGCGGTTGGGCCATTTCCGGCTTTATCGTGGTATTTTCCAAGCGTTTTATTTCCGCATTTTTTGCCGCAAGCATCCGGCCAAAAACCTCCCAGCGTTTGTCACTTACAAGGCCAAGCTGGCGGCCCAGCGGGGTAAGGCGTTCGTCCGCATTATCTTGCCGCAGGTACAGCCGGTACTCGCTGCGGCTGGTCATCATGCGGTAGGGGTCGCTCACGCCTTTGGTCACAAGGTCGTCCACCATGGTGCCAATGTAGCTTTGCTGCCGCGCCAGAACGATCTGCTCCTCGCCTCGGGCCATGCGCGTCGCGTTCACCCCGGCCAACAGCCCCTGGGCGGCGGCCTCCTCATAGCCGGAAGTGCCGTTAAACTGCCCCGCCCCATACAGGCCAGGCACCTGCATGCATTCCAGCGTAGGCGCAAGGTCTATCGGGTCCATACAATCGTACTCAATGGCGTAGGCCGGGCGCATAATTTCCAGATTTTCAAACCCCTCGATGGTGCGGTACATGGCCACCTGCACGTCCAGCGGCAAGGAGGAAGACATCCCCTGCAAATAGTACTCCTCGGTGCCCAGGCCACAAGGCTCCACAAAAATCTGATGGGTGGGCTTGTCGGCAAAACGCACCACTTTATCCTCAATACTGGGACAATAGCGCGGGCCTATGCCCTCAATATTGCCGGCATAAAGTGGCGAACGGTGGAGGTTTTCTTGAATAATGCGGTGGGTCTCGGCGTTGGTGTACGCGATGTAGCAATCCACCTTATTCTCCAGCTTCCCCTTTGTCAAAAAGCTGAAAGGGATGATCTGGGCGTCGCCCGGCTGCCTTTCCAGTTTTTCAAAGGCGATGGAACGGCGGTGCACGCGGGCAGGCGTACCGGTTTTGAAGCGCCGCAAATGCAGCCCCAGCTTTTGTAGGCTTTGGGTAAGCTGCTGTGCGGCCGAAGTACCGTCCGGCCCCGAAGCATAGTTCGCTTCACCGATAAATATTCGGCCATTCAGATAGGTGCCCGTGGCCAGGATGACGGCCTTTGCAGCGTAATTCGCCCCCAGGCGAGTGCGCACCCCACAGGCCCGCCCCTCCTTGGTAAGAACTTCCTCCACCTCTGCTTGTATAACAGACAGGCCTTCCGTTTTTTCCAGCAAGGCTTTTGCATATAAATGGTACTGGGCGCGGTCTGTCTGTACGCGCAGGCTGTGCACCGCCGGGCCTTTGCCGCGGTTTAGCATGCGGCTTTGCAGAAAAGTGGCGTCTGCCGCAAGGCCCATACACCCACCCAAAGCATCGATCTCACGCACCAAATGACCCTTGGCCGTGCCGCCAATGCTGGGGTTGCAGGGCAGGTTGCCTATGGCATCCAGGCTGAGGGTGAACAGGGCCACCTTCGCCCCCAGGCGCGCCGCCGCCACTGCGGCCTCAATGCCGGCATGGCCACCGCCCACCACCGCCACATCATAGCTTTCCAAATACATAGGCGCCTCCTTCCCCAATATATCTGCATTTATTCTATCCGTATCTTCGCCTAATTTTGGTTTAATTCCCATTATTTGCTATTTTAATGGATTTTCTTGCCTTGGGAGGAAATGGTTTGCGAAGGCGCTGCATTCCCTCTGTTTCGGCAAATTTTATTCCTGTTTTTCCACCTTGCGGGAATTTTTCAACAAGGGGCGGCTCGCGTTGTGAAAACGCTGCCATCATTCTACTTCCCTACGCAGAATTTCGAAAACACCTCGTCAATAACTGCCTGGGAGGCGTCCTCTCCAGTAAGGGTGGCCAAGGCCTGTAGGGCATCTTCCAGGCACACGCCAGCGGCATCCAGGGAAAGGCCGTCTTGCAGGGCTTGGTGCGCTTGCTGCAAGGCATCGCGGGCAGCCACCCCCGCCACCAGTTGGCGTTCGTTCGCTAGCAGCGCCGCATTGGGGTCAAAATTTTCCATGCCAATCACACGCACAATCGCGCTTTCTATTTTTTGCCGATTTTCCGGGCTTTTTGCGCTTACAACAATCAGCTCCGTAAAATAAGGGCGCAATTCCTCGATATCCAGGGAAAGGCCAAGGTCACTTTTGTTCACAATACCCAGGGCGGGGCGGCCCTGCCAGCGGCGGGCAAAGGCCATCTGTCCGGCATCCAGCGGCTGCGAGCCGTCGAACACAGCCAGCACCAGCGCCGAGGCATCGATTTCCGCCTGGGCGCGTAAAATTCCTTCTTTTTCCACTTCGTCGCCGGTCTCGTGCAGGCCGGCGGTGTCGGCCAGGTGCAGCACCATGCCCCCGGCCTGAATCTGCTCGCGTACCACGTCCCGGGTGGTACCGGCCACCGGGGTAACGATGGCACGCTCAAAACCGCTTAGCAAATTGAAGATAGTGGATTTTCCCACATTGGGGCTGCCCACAATGGCGGCGCGTATGCCCCCGCGGGCAATGGCGCCTTTTTCATAATTGTCTATCCATTTTTGCAGCCGGTGCGCCACCTGGCCGGTGGCCTGCAAAAACTGCTGCTGGGTCAGCTCCTCCACACCTTCCTCGGGGTAGTCCACATATGCGGCCAGGTGGCCCGCGGTTTGTACCAAATTTTCCTTCATTTCCATCACTGCCCCATGCAGGGCGCCACCTTGCAGGGCCTTTGCCGCGGCCACGCCCTGGCGCCCCTGGGCAGAGATCAAGTCCATCACCGCCTCGGCCTGGGTAAGGCTGAGCCGCCCGTTCATCAGCGCGCGGCGGGTAAACTCCCCCTCGGCGGCGGGGCGGGCCCCCGCCTGCAGGCAGGCCGCCAGCACGGCCCGGCTCACAGCGTCGCCACCATGGCAGCTCAGTTCTACCACATCCTCACCGGTGTAGCTATGCGGCGCGCGGAAACACAGGGCAATTCCCTCGTCTATTTCTTGCCCACGCCACGCAATTTTGCCCAGGGCAGCGGTATATCCCGGCATTTTCTGCAGGTTTTTTTTAGGATTATTGGGCGCGAATACACACGCTGCCACGTTATAAGCATCCGGCCCGGAAAGGCGCACAACCGCAATACCCCCCGTGCCCGGCGGCGTAGCAATTGCCGCAATGGTGCCGTCCATAGTATGTGTCTCCTTTAGGTGTGCCGCAGCTGGTTATTGTGGGGAAAAACGTGCCTTTGGGGGCGATGATTCCGCGCGGGGCAGCCTCTCCTCTGTTTGGGAAAGGCTTGTTTGCGCTTTTGCCGTGCGGGAAGGGTTTTCAACGGGCTTTCCACTTTTTCCTAATGTGCGCATCGTAATGCATTTTTGTGGTTTTTCCGTTGTTTTCCTTTAACAAATTTGCAAATTTTGGGTCCCGGCAGTGCAAAAACACGCTCGGGCTTCGCTTTTCGGGGGGAGGCCCCCTACAAAACGGCTATCCTCTTACAAATTGCTGCGCATCTTCGTTGTTTTCTTCTGTACAGGTATTCGGCTTTGCGGGATGTCGGCGCCGGCTTGTCCTTCTTGCAGCTGGGGTGCACACCGCCGTACAGCCTTTTCCTTATTCCGTCCGACCAGTGAGCGGCGGTGACAAAGCCCGCAAAAGGCCAGGATGAGCCCACAGGGACCAGAAAGGCAAATCGGCAAACAAGTGTTTGCCGATTTGCCGATATTCTGCGATTATATGTCTATTTTCCCGTACAAGGGCAGGTCTTCCCCGTCCTTGATGGCCTCGCGCGGCTGGGGCACGATGGGTGCCGCGCCGGGCTCGCGCGGCTTGTCGGCATACTCGCGTTGGGGGGTGTTAGAGGGGGGGCGCCTGTCTGCCCCGCCGCCACCCTGGCGCCGCTGGCCGCCGCCGCTGCGGGACTTGCCACGGTCGCCTCCACGGTTATCGCGGCGGTCGCGTCCGCCACCACCGCTGCCGCTGCCCTTGCGGGGGCCGCGCCAGTCGCCACCGTCGGTGGCGTTGGGTGCCAGGGACTTCACCACCACCCGGCGCTCGGTATCGGCACCGATGGATTCACTGGTGATGCCCTCGATGCCGCCGATGGCCGTGTGGATGATGAGGCGCTCGTACGGGTTCATCGGGGCCAGGGTGCGGCTGCGGCCGGTGCGGGCCACCTCTTTGCCGGTGCGGGTAGCCAGGCTAATCAGTTCTGCCTCGCGGCGGCTGCGGTAGCCGGCGATGTCCAGCCGCACCCGCAGGTAGCCGTCTTCCTTCTTGTCCACGCCGGTGTTTACCGCGCGGTCTATCAGATAACTCAGGGCCTGGATGACCTCGCCGCGGATCTCTATCTTTTGGGCCACTTGCTCGCCCTCTACCCGCAGCAGGGTGGCGTCCCCCTGGCGCAGGGCGGTAATTTGGGCGTCGGCGGCGCCCATGGCGGCAAAAATGCTGGCAAGGTAAGCCACGGCTGCGGCCGCACGGGGGTTCTCGGCAAGGTCTATGCTCTCCTCCGGCTCCGCCTTCAGTACCTTCGGCTGTGTTACAGGCGCCGCTTCGGGTGCTTCCTTGGGGGCTTCGGCCGGGGTTTGCTGCGCCGTAGCCGGGGCGGGCGCCGCCTTAGCCAGCTGCTGTGCCGGTGCCGGCGGGGCTGCTTCGGGGGCCGGGGCCGCAACCGGCGCCGGTGCTTCGGCGGGCTGTTCGGTGGTGTCGGCCGTTACCTTCACTTTGGCCGGGCTGTTTTTGAACAGCTTTTTCACCGGCATTTCCAAAATCTCTACGCTCACCTCGTGGCGGCCCAGGCCCAGCTGGGCGCAGCCGTTCTCGGTGGCTTCTTCAACGGTTTTCCCGGTGGCAATCACTTCACGCATCGCTTCCACCCTCCCCTTGGTCGTCCTGCGCCTGCTCTGCCGCACGCTCCTTTTCTGCAAAGGAGGCCGGCTCCTTTTTCTTTGTGGTGGCGCGCTTGCGGCGGCCGGGCTTATACTCCGCGGCGGCATCGGCCTGCGGTGCTGCGGGTGCTTCTGCGGGCGGGGCCGCTTCCGGCGCTTCCGCCGCCGGGGCGGCTTCGTTTTCAGCCGGTGCTTCGGGCATATCTTCGCCCTTCTCCTCAGCGGGGGCCTCCGGCTCGGCAGCATCTGGCGCTTCGTCCGTTTCGGCGGCGGGCACCTCTTCCCCGTCCTCTAGGCTGTCGGAGGCATCGCCCTCGTCCTTGGCCTTTTTCTTCTTCTGGGGCGGCAGCATGCCGTAGGCCTCTTTGTCCTGCTGCTGGGCAAGTTCGGCCTTGGCCTTTTGCTCCTCGCTCAGTTCGCCCTCGTCGTCATCGCCGCCGTAGCGTTCGGCGTCCAGTTTGCGCGCGCGTTCCAGCCGCATGCGGGCAAGCTCGCCGTCGTTCACGTCCAGCTCCACCACTTCGTCGTCCTGGCGCACCACCACTTTTTTCTTGGCCTTTTTCTGGGCGCGGCGTTCCTCCATCTCTTTTTCCACCTCGGCGCGCACCTTCTCTGGGTTATGGATGCGCCGCACGATGATTTGCTGGATGGTTTGCACGATGTTGGACGCGGTGTAGTACAGCGAGAAGCCCACCGGCACGCGGAACGCGATGAAGGCGAACATGCCGCTAAAAATTACCGTCATGATCAACATCTGGCCACGGCCCTGGCCGGGCTGGCCCGAGGTTTTCATGATGATGATTTGTGAGGCCACCATGGTGAGCAGCGAGAGAATGGGCATGATGAGATAGCGGTCAAACTTCATGGCCGGCGCCGACGCCAGGTTCAGGCCCATAAACTCGAAGTTGAAGTCCTTGATGGCCTCCACATGCTCATAGTCCATGGCTTTGTGTACTTCCAGGCCGTCTTCCTCCACGGTGATACCGTCGACAAAGATTTGCGGGTTTTCCTTGATGGCGCCCACCAGCATGGACTGCTGGGTGTAGGCCTGGGCGCCGGAGATGGCGCCGTCGGGCTCGTAATACTGCACAATGGCAATGCCGTTGTCCACTTGCTCTTGCGGGGTTTGCAAAATGTATACCAGCGGCGCCTGGATGACCCCGATGATGCCGAACAGCACCAACATGTTGACGATGGTGGGCGCACAGCCGCCGCTCATGCTGATGTTGTTTTCTTCGTAGAACTTCTGCAGTTCCTGGTTCTGGCGGTTTTTATCGTTGGCCCATTTTTTCTGGATCTCCTGGATCATGGGCTGGAAGGCCGTCATGCGGGCGGTGCTTTTTTGCTGTTTCAGCCCCAGCGGGAACAGGACAATGCGTACAAGAAAGGTGAAGATGATGATGGCCCAGCCGTAGTTGCCCACAACAGTGTACAGCCAGCGCATTGCTATGCCAAGAGGGCCTGCCAAAAACGAAAAGATTCCCATAATTCCTTCCATTCTGCCGCTGTCGTCGCGGCCCGATATTTGCCCCGGAGATGGGCAGTTTTTTGTGGCGGTGCCGCTGTGTGCCGCGGCGGCGCGCCAGTGCTTTCCCGGCCGGCGGCCGGGGGTGGAACGAAAGGGCCCAGAAAACTTCTTGTGTGTGCGGCGCGGTGGGGGGCGCCGGGGGCGTTAAGCTTTGCGTACGCGTTTGTCGGGGCTTGTCCATTTGCCTTTGGGCGGCACAGGGTCGTACCCGGCCTTGCCAAAGGGGTTGCAGCGCAAAAACCGCCAAAGGGACAAAAGGCCCCCCTTTACGGCGCCGTGCAGCGTAATGGCCTGCATGGCATATTCCGAACAGGTGGGCGAAAACCGGCAGTTGTTGCCCATGCGCGGCGAGATGTACTTTTTGTACCCCCGCAGCAGGGCCAGTAGTACGGTTTTCATGCCGGCTCCTTTTGTGGCAGCAGGGGCAGGCCCGCTTTTTGCATCAGCTTGCGCAGGGTTTTTGCCACCTGGGTGCTGTTTTGGGCGGCGGTGGCGGCGCGGGCCACCAGCACAACGTCCACACTGCCGGCGTTTGGGGGCAGCACCTGTGTAAGCGCGCTGCGCAAAACACGGCGGGCACGGTTGCGCGTGGGGGCATTGCCCAGCTTTTTGCTGGCGGTAATGCCCACCCGGGTTTTACCGGCGCGGTTTTTGTTCACATACAGCACCACATGCGGGTGCACATAGCTTTTGCCCCGCCGGTAGGCGCGCAAAAAATCGTTGTTCCGGGTGATGCTGGTATACCGCATGCCGCCTGTTGCCCCCTGTTCCCTTGAAAAAAGGAGCCTGCGCTCTCGCGTGGGCTCCTCACGGTTCGGGAGAGTTTGCTGCCTTTGTGGTACTATACGTTGGTAAGTTTTGCGCGGCCCTTGCGCCGGCGGGCCTTAATGACCTTGCGGCCGCCACGCGTGCGCATGCGGGACAAAAAGCCGTGCTCCCGGGTACGTTGCCGCTTTTTGGGCTGGTAAGTGCGTTTCACAATATCCCTCCGTATCGAAACCCCGCGCCCAAAACCGGGCGCCGCGGGTGTTTTACTCTGCGAATAATAAGTATACAGGAAGGGCGTTTGGCTTGTCAACCATTTTTGGCGGGGAAGTTTCGCCCGGCAAGCCCCGCGCCAAAACGCACGCATGGCGCCCGCCCTTGCGCCGTGGAGGGGTTTTGGCGCGGTTTACCCCTGCGCTTACTATTATAATGGCCCGTGTTTTTGGTTGCCTTGGGGGGGCTTTTATGCTATACTGTTTTTGGTTATTTTCGGCCGCATGCCACCGGGCAAAACCGCTGCCCGCCGCCAGAAAGGCGCCGGGGCGCAAGGGGCCGTTTTGCCGCGGCGCGGGTGCTTTGCCCGGGTGTGGCAAATGCGGCCGGCTTTTTACAAATGCCGGGTGGAACGCAGGGTGCTTATCCTGCATTCTTTTTCTGTAACGGGCCTTTCCGGCGCATGGCCGGCGGGGCGGGGTTCTTTATCTTTAACAGCGGGATGTGTGAAATTTGGATTCTTATATCGAGCTTTTTGCGGCTGTAAAAACCTTTTGCAGGGAGCGGGTGGCCCCCGCCACCTATGATTTGTTCATTGCAGACCTTGTGCCGGTGTCCTTTGAAAACGGCACGGCCAGCATTGGCGTGCGCAGCGAGTTTATCAAGGGTGTTTTGGAGGACCGTTACCTTGCCATGTTGCAAGAGGCCTTTGCCGCGGTGCTGGGCTTTGAGGTGACGGTTTTGCTGGTTGTGATGGAAGAGGAAAAGCCCGCGGCCGCCCAGCTGGCCGGCGGCAGTTACGACTATACCTTTGACAACTTTATTGTGGGGCAGAACAACAAGTTTGCCCACGCGGCGGCTCTCAGCGTGGCGGGCAACCCTTCGCACAGCTGGAACCCGCTGTTCATCTACGGGGCCTCGGGCCTGGGCAAAACCCACTTGCTGTTCGCTATACAGTACGAAATTGCAAAAAATCACCCGGAATATCGCATTTCTTATGTGGATGGAGACCGATTTACCAATGAGATCATCACGGCCATTCAAGAGAAAAAGATGAACGAATTCCACGACAAATACCGCACCGTGGACGTGCTGCTTGTAGACGACGTGCAGTTTATTGGCGGCAAAGAGAGCACCCAGGAGGAGTTTTTCCACACCTTCAACACGTTGTACAACGCCGGCAAGCAGATTGTGCTGGCAAGCGACAGGCCCCCAAGAGAGATAAAAAGCCTGGACGACCGCCTGCGCACCCGCTTTGAATGGGGCCTTACGGCCGACATTCAGCCGCCGGATTTTGAGACGCGCGTGGCCATCATTCGCCGCAAGGCCGCCTTGCTGAACCTGGAAATTCCCGACGATGTGGCAGAGTTTATTGCCAACCACTTAAAAAACAACATCCGCCAGCTGGAGGGCACGGTAAAAAAACTGAACGCCTATTACCTGCTGGAAGGCATACAGCCGGTGATTGGTGCCGCGCAAAACGCCATCAAGGACATTTTGAACGAAACCCAGCCGCTGCCGGTTACCATTGAAAAAATTACCAGCGAAGTGGCCCGCACCTACAACGTCTCGCCAGAGGACATTCGCAGCCGCAAGCGCAATGCCAACATCAGCACCGCGCGTATGGTGGCCATGTTCTGCGTACGGGAGATTACCGGCATTTCCATGGAGGAGATTGGCACGCAGTTTGGCGGCAGAGACCATTCCACCGTGGTATACGCCTGCAACACCATCTCCACCCGCCAGCAGGCAGACACCCACATGCGGGAGATGATTGAGGATATCATTAAAAACGTACGCAGCTGATATTGCTATTATTTAAATATATTTCTGCGTTAACTTTGCAAAAATAGCTTTTTCTTTGTGTGGTTTCTTTTAACAGGCTTTTCAACTTTCAACAGCTTTTTTTGCCCGGCTTCCACGCCGTGGTTGCTTGCGGAAAGTTTCCACAGAATTGTCAACGGGGTTTCCTTTTTCAGGCAAGGCTGTTTTACCATCGGCGGTGCACGTTTGCGGGGTTTTCAACTTTTCCGCAGCCCCTACTACTTCTACTAGGTTAAACAGTATATTTTGTGTTCTCTTTCTAAAATTGACAGACAAGGGTTGTGAAAAAATGAAATTCACATGCGAGACAAAGCTGCTGGCCGATGCCGTGATGGGCGTATCCCGGGCGGTATCCTCCTCTTCCTCTGTGCCGGTGTTGCAAGGGCTGCTGCTGAAGGCCGAAGGCTTTCGCCTGGAGTTGACCGGCTATGACCTGGAAATGGCCATCACCACGGAGGTGGAAGCCAACGTGCTGGAGCCTGGACAGATCGTCTTGCCGGCAAAATTGCTGGGGGACATGCTGCGCAGCCTTTCCTCGGCCGAGGTGCAGGTGGAGAGCCAGGAGACGCTAGCTACCCATATTAAGGGCGGCATTACCGAGTATGACCTTTTGGGCATGAATGCCGCCGATTTTCCCGACTTGCCCGCCCCCGGGGCAGACCTTGCCTTTGAACTGGATGCGGCGGAGTTGGCGGCCATGATAGGCAACACCCTGTACGCGGTGAGCACGGATGACAAAAAGCCCGCCCACACCGGGGAACTGTTCTGCATAGAACCAGGCGAACTGACGCTGGTGGCGCTGGACGGCTTCCGCCTGGCCATTGTGCACCACCCGGTGGTGACGGACAGGGAAATAAACATTGTGGTGCCGGCCAAAACCGCCGCCGAAGTGGCGCGGCTGTTGGGAGACTGCGGCGAGGCCATTCGCGTGGACGCCAACAACCGGTTTGTGGTGTTTAGCGGCGGGGGCATCACCGTGATGAGCCGGCTGATAGAAGGGGAATTCCTCAACTACAAAACCGTAGTGCCCGAGGGGTACAAAACGCGCGTGGTGGTGGATGTGCCCCTGTTTGAAAAGGCGATTGAGCGCAGCAGCGTGATTATAACCGAGCGGCTGAAAAACCCGCTGCGGGTTACCTTCACGGCAGACGGCATAGACATCCGCTGCCAAACCCCCCTTGGCCGGGTGAGCGACCAGCTGGAGGCCGAGGTGGAGGGCGCCGAGGTGGAGATTGGTTTCAACTACCGCTACCTGCTGGACGCGCTGCGAAATTCCGGCTGCGACCGTGTGGTGTTGGAACTTTCCGGTCCGCTTTCTCCGGTAAAGATATTGCCCGCCGAAGGGGACGACTTTTTGTTCCTGGTGTTGCCGGTGCGCTTTAAGAACGATTGATAGAAGGTAAAAAACTTTTCGGATTTTATATTTATTACGGATAACAAAACGCAGTTTTATTGTAAAATCCGCTCTTTTTGTATAAAAGGCAAGGGCCCCAAATTCTTTTCAAGAGTTTGTTGAGCAAGCCATTTTGCAGCGGGGAGACATAAGGCACTTGCTTTTTTAACGTCTAACCGCTTTTGTAAAGAGAACGGATTTGCCCGCCTGCCGCCCAACCAACACCACAGCCAAAAAAGGATTTTCCATGGAGATTGTGCGCATCCATACGCCGGTGATCAAGCTGGATGCTTTTTTGAAGCTGGCCGGCCTGTGCGGCACCGGCGGCGAGGCAAAACTGCTGGTGCAAGAGGGCGGTGTGCTGGTGAACGGCCGGGTGTGCACCCAGCGTGGGGCTAAGCTGCGCGACGGCGACGAGGTGGCCCTGCAGGCAGAGCCCGAACGGCGTTTTCTTGTGCGAGGCACCGGGGGATAGAGCGGTTTTCACATGGATATTTCACGGTTTTCTGGTAAAATATTGTTATAGGAACGCAAATAGGAGAAAGGCAGGGGAATCCCTCTTACATCACAAACAGGGGGCCTGCCGCCGAGAAAGAAGCGCAAACGCAACCAGCTGTGCGGCCAACAGGTACGGGCCCGGCCAGAAAAGAAACATAGCCCCGGAGGACGCCCGTGAAACTGAACAAGCTGTTGGTGACAAAGTGCCGCAATATCAAGGAAGCGCAGCTGGTTTGCGATGCCGGGCTGACAGTGATTGCCGGGGAGAATGGGCAAGGAAAAACCAACCTGTTAGAGTGCATTTTCCTGCTGACGGGGAGCAAGAGCTTCCGCACTGGGCGCGACCAGGAGCTGGTGATGCACGACGAGGCGCAAGGGCGCGTTGTGGGCGAGGTGGAGAGCGCCGGGCGCGACGTGCGCATAGAGATTGCCATAGAGGGGGCCGAAAGCCCCCGCCGGGGGCGCACTGCCCGGGTGAACGGGGTGGACTATGGCCGCGCCGCAGCCATTGCCGGGCAGTTTACCGCCGTGGTGTTTGAGCCAAACCACCTGGGCCTGGTGAAAGACGGCCCCGAAGGGCGCCGCCGCTTTTTGGATGCCGCGCTGTGCCAGCTGTACCCCGGGTACTTGGGCATATTGCGCCGGTATAGCCGGGCCTTGGCCCAAAAAAACGCTTTGCTGCGGCGATATTATGAGACGCCCGAGGCAGACGGCATGCTGGACGCCTTTGACGTGGAGCTTGCGGCCAGTGGCGGAGAGATGTGCCGCCGCCGCCGGGAATACCTTGCCATGTTGGCCCCGGCCGCCGCAAAGGTGTACAAAGAGCTTTCCCAGGGGGCGGAGACGCTGGAGATCCAATACCGGCCCAGTGCCGAGGACGGCGAACTGGCCGCCCGCCTGGCCGAGCGGCGCGGCACCGACATACGCGCCGGGTTTTGCACCACGGGCCCCCACCGCGAGGACTTTGCCGTGGTGCTGGGCGGTACCAGCGCCCGTACCTTTGGCAGCCAGGGCCAGCAGCGCAGCGCCGTATTGGCCCTGAAGCTGGCCGAAGCCGAGGCCGCCCGCGCCGTTACCGGCGAACACCCGGTGCTGCTGCTGGACGACGTGCTGAGTGAGCTGGACGAGGGCCGTCAGGCCTACCTTTTGCAAGAGATGGCCGGCCGCCAAAGCTTTGTTACCTGCTGCGACGCGGCGGTGTTCCAAAAAACGGCGGGGCTGGTGGTGTACATGAAGGACGGCCATCTGGTAGACAACGTGCCCTGACGCCTTCGCCGGCGGGAAAGAATCGGGCCTGCCCTTAGGGAAGGCAAAACAAGAGCGACGAAAACCGTTCAAACTGCAGCGGAAAAAGCATAAAAATTCGCCAAACAAAGGAAAAGCAATGTATTTACATCTTGGGCAGGAGACGCTGGTGAACACCAGTGAAGTGGTGGGTTTGTTTGACCTGGACACCACCACCATAGCCAAAAGCACGCGCGAGGGCCTGGCCGCCGCCGAGAAAGCCGGCCAGGTGGTGAACGTGAGCACGGAGCTGCCCAAAAGCTTTGTGGTGGTAAGCCCGGTGCGGCGGCGCGCAGCGCAGCCAAAGGCACGGCAGGTGCTGTACATCAGCCAGCTTTCGGCCCCCACACTGAAAAAGCGCCTGGGCCGCGGCGAAACACTGTAAAACAGCCGATGAACAGGGCACGCCCCTGAAACGATACACAGCAAAGACAAGCGAAGGGAAACACAATGGCAGAGCGAAACGACGTGTTACAACAAGAACAGGAGTATGACGGCAGCCAAATACAGGTGCTGGAAGGCCTGGAGGCCGTGCGCAAACGCCCGGGCATGTACATAGGCAGCACCGGGCCGCGCGGGCTGCACCATTTGGTGTACGAGATTGTGGACAACGCCATAGACGAGGCGCTGGCCGGCTTTTGCGACCATATCGAGGTGACTATAAAAGACGGCAACGTGATGGAAGTGGTGGACAACGGCCGGGGCATTCCCGTGGGGGTGCAGCCCAAAATAGGCATTGCGGCGGTTACGGTGGTGTTTACCATGTTGCACGCCGGCGGCAAGTTTGGCGGCGACAACAGCGGCTACAAGGTAAGCGGCGGTTTGCATGGCGTGGGCGCCAGCGTGGTAAATGCGCTGAGCGAATGGCTGACCGTGGAAGTGCACACCGAGGGCAAAACCCATTACCAGAAGTTTTTGCGCGGCCAGGAGGAGGCCCCCCTGGCCGTGACGGGCGACACTTCCCTGCGCGGCACCACCGTGCGCTGGAAGGCCGACGACGACATTTTTGAAGAGGTGAACTACGACTACGAGACCCTGCTTACCCGCCTGCGGGAACAGGCATTTTTGAACGCAGGCGTGCGCATTACGCTGACGGATGAACGCCCCGGGCAGGAGAAAAGCGAGAGCCTTTTGTACGAGGGGGGCATCCGCCAGTTTGTGGAGCATATCCACACCCGGCGCGGCGTGGGGCTGCTGCACGAGGACGTGGTGTACTTCCGCGCGGACGAAGGCGACGCCAGCGCCGAGGTGGCCCTGCAGTACAACGACAGCTACAACGAGCTGCTGCTGAGTTTTGCCAACAACATCCACACGCCGGACGGCGGCACGCACGAGCAAGGCTTCAAAACCGGGCTTACCCGCGCGTTTAATGACTTTGGCCGCGAAAAAGGCTATATCAAGGAAAAAGACGAGAACCTGCAGGGCAACGACGTGCGCGAGGGCATGACGGCCATCATCAGCGTGAAGCTGTGCGACGCCCAGTTTGAAGGGCAAACCAAGGCCAAGCTGGGCAACACCGAGATGCGCGGCATTGTGGAAAGCATGGTGTACCAAAAGCTGGACAGCACCACCATTTTTACCGGGAAAATTGTGCGCCTTACGGTGGACACCGCCCTTTTGGAAAACGGCAAAACCGCCACGCGCGAGGTGGTGCACCACGGCGGCGGCGCCGGGGTGGTGGCGCTGAATGAAAAGGGCGAGGTGGCATTGATACGCCAGTACCGCTACGCCGTGGGGCGCGAACTGGTGGAGCTGCCGGCCGGCAAGATAGAGGCGGGCGAAGCGCCCATTGCCACCGCCCGGCGCGAGCTTGCCGAGGAGGCCG
>JAJDGD010000028.1 GCA_030265505.1 Ruminococcaceae bacterium OttesenSCG-928-O06
CCAAGCATTTAAACGCCATTTTAACCCCCCAGCGCGGCACCGTGTGGGTGGAGGGGATGAGCACCGGCGAGGACGAGCACATCTACGACATCCGCCAGAAGGTGGGGCTGGTGTTCCAAAACCCGGACAACCAGATTGTGGCCACCGTGGTGGAGGAGGACGTGGCCTTTGCGCTGGAGAATTTGGGCGTGCCGCCGGACGAGATGCGCCAGCGTATAGATGAAGCCATGCAGGCCACCGGCATTTTGGAGTACCGTGACCGGCAGCCGCACAAGCTTTCTGGCGGGCAAAAGCAGCGGGTGGCCATTGCGGGCATTTTGGCCATGAACCCCGACTGCCTGGTGCTGGACGAAGCCACCGCCATGCTGGACCCCGCCGGCCGCAGCAGCATTTTACGCACCGTGCGCCGCTTAAACCGTGAGCGGGGCATTACGGTGGTACACATCACCCACTACATGGAGGAGGCCGCCGAGGCCGACCGCGTGCTGGTGATGGACGAAGGAAAAGTGGCGCTGCAGGGCACCCCGAAGGAGATTTTCAGCCAGGTGGAGGAGATGCGCCGCTTGCATCTTGACATTCCCCAAAGCGCAGAGCTGTGCGAGGCACTTAGCGCCGCGGGCCTTGCCATGCCGCGTGGCGTTATCACCACCGAGGAGTGCGCCCGCCTGCTGTACGAAAAACTTACCGGCACCGCGCCCCCTGCCAAAAAGGAGGTGCCGTGATGCCTTCTATCATCCGCGTGGAGGATTTGCGCTATGTGTACAACGAAGGGCTGCCCACCGCCACCGAGGCGCTGCACGGCATTAGCTTCGAGGTGGCCGAGCACAGCTTCCTCGGCATTATAGGCCCCACGGGCTGCGGCAAAAGCACGCTTATCACCCACTTCAACGGCCTTGCCAAGCCCACAAGCGGCAAGGTGTACATAGACGGGCAGGACCTTTGGGAAAACCCTAAGGACATCCGGCGCTTCCGCTTCATCACGGGCCTTGTGTTCCAGTACCCGGAGTACCAGCTGTTTGAAGAGACCGTTTTCAAGGACATCGCCTTTGGCCCGCGCAACATGGGCCTTTCCGAGGAAGAGATAGCCACGCGGGTGCGCCAGGCGGCAGAGTTTTGCGGCCTGCCCGAGGAGTTTATGCAGCGCAGCCCGTTTGAACTTTCCGGCGGGCAAAAGCGCCGGGTGGCCATTGCGGGGGTGCTGGCCATGCAGCCCAAACTGCTGGTGCTGGACGAGCCCGCCAGCGGGCTGGACCCCGAGGGCCGCGACACCATTTTACACCAGATAAAGCAGTACCACAGGCAAACCGGCACCAGCGTGGTGCTGGTAAGCCACAGCATGGAAGACGTGGCCCGCTATGCCGACGACGTGCTGGTGATGCAAGAAGGCGGCATTGCCATGTACGACAAAACCGATGCCGTGTTTGCCCGCGCCGAGGAGCTTTTGGCCCTGGGCCTCTCTGTGCCGCAAATTACCAAGATATTTTTGCGCCTGCGCGAAATGGGCCTTTCCATCCCCACAGACATTTACACCGTGAAGTACGCGGCCGAGACCGTGCTGGCCTATGCCAAAGGGGAAGGGGGCGGCCACCATCCTGCGTGACATTACCATTGGCCAGCACTTCCCCGGCAACTCCCCGGTGCACCGGCTGGACCCCCGCATAAAAATCCTGCTCACCATTGCCTGGGTGGTGGTGCTTTTGATGCGCAGCAACTTTATTGGCATGGGCATTGCCGCGCTGCTTTTGGTGCTGCTGTACCGCATGGCCAAAATACCCGGCCGCATGGTGTGGCGCAGCACCCGGCCCCTGCTGCCCATTTTGCTGTTCACCACCATTTTGCAGCTGTTTTTCAACAGCCAGGGCCGCAGCCTTGTGCAGTTTTGGGTCATCAACATCACCACCGGGGGCATTTACAACGCCCTGCTGTTCACTTTGCGCATTGTGATATTGCTGGTGGGTGTCTCCCTGCTTACCTACACCACCAGCCCCATTGCCCTTACCGACGCCATTGAGCGACTTTTGAGCCCGCTTTCCCGCCTGCGCTTCCCCACGCACGAGCTTGCCATGATGATGACCATCGCTTTGCGCTTCATCCCCACGCTCATCGAGGAGACCGACAAGATTATGAGCGCGCAGAAGGCCCGCGGGGCAGAGCTGGACTCCGGCAATTTCATCCAGCGCATCAAGGCCTTGGTGCCGGTGCTCATCCCCTTGTTCCTTTCGGCCTTCCGCCGGGCAGAGGATTTGGCCATGGCCATGGAGTGCCGCTGCTACCGCGGAGGCGAGGGCCGCACCCGCCTGCGCCAGTTGCGCTTCACCGCGGGCGATTTGCTGGCCACCCTCTTTTGTCTTGTGGTGCTGGGGGCCATCGGGGCTTCGGGCTATGTGGTGGCGCCGCCGTTTTAGCGGTTTTGGCGTGCAGGTTTTGCGGCGGGGCATGCTTTGCCCCCGGGCAAGGCAAACCCCGGCACCGCGCCGCTTTATGCACACACCCACGCTTCGGGCGGGCTGGCCCGCCCGGCTTTCTTTTGGGGCGAAGGGCCGCTTTTTGCAGGGCCTTTCGCTTCACCGCTTCTTCCGCGCCGTCCATGGGCGGCCCAAACGGGGAACTGTATGAACATCCTCATCCGCATGGCTTTTTTGGGCACGGGGTACCACGGCTTCCAGGTGCAGGCGCCGGGGCGGCCCACTATTTGCGGCACCTTCCAGGATGCGCTGCAGGCCGTGCTGGGCACCCGGCCCGACGTGAAGGGCTGCAGCCGCACCGACGCCGGCGTGCACGCCCGGGCCTACTGCCTCAACTTTCATTACGACGGCGCCATCCCGCCTGAAAAGCTGCCCCTGGCCCTGAACCAGAACCTGCCGGGGGACATCCGCGTGCACAGCGCCACGGAGGTGCCGCCCACCTTCCACGCGCGGTACAGCGCGGTAGAAAAAGAATACACCTATGAACTATTGAATGCCGCTATAGACGACCCCTTCACCCGCGGGCAGTACCATCGCATCACCCGGCCCCTGGATGAGAACCGCATGCAGGCTGCCGCGGCGCTATTGCGCGGCACGCACGACTTTGCCACCTTTATGAACACCGGCAGCCCCGTGAACGACACCCGCCGCACCCTCACCCACCTTTCGGTGGCCCGGCGCGGGCAGCGCGTTGTCATCACCGCCGCGGCCGACGGGTTTTTATACAACATGGTGCGCATTTTGGCGGGCACCCTGGCAGATGTGGGCAGTGGGAAAACCCCGCCCAAGGCCGTGGTGGATATTCTGGCCGCCCGCAACCGCCAAAACGCGGGCCCCACCCTGCCCGCCTGCGGCCTGTTTTTGCACCGGGTGGTCTACCCCGGCCTGTAGCCCCACCCCGGCGGCGCGCCGCCCCAAGCCAACCCAAAGGAGGTATGCCCGTGGCAGACAAAAAAGGCAAAAAGCCAAAGCATACCAACCTGGTGGTGCCGGGCAGCGGCACCAAAAAAGAGGATACCGAGAAGGACCGCATGGGCCGCACCCTGCCGGCAGACGCCCCGGTGCCGGGTGCCGCCGGGCAGGCGCCACCCGATGCCGAGGCCGCTGCCACCCCCGGCGAAAAGCCGGAGAACAAGCCCAAAAAGAAGCCCAAAGGCAAAGCCGCCGCCAAGGCCCAGCCCGTCCGCGGCCCGGCCGCACCTGCGGGCCCCGGTGCCGAGGGCACCCCCCCGGCGGCACAAGACGACGTGGATGACGGGCCCCCAAAGGCCGTGCCTCTGCCAAAAAAACGTGGAAAAAAACCGCTCTCTCCGGTGCGGCGCAAACGGCGGCGGCGGCGCATACAGGCGCTGGTGCTGGCCGTGCTGGTGCTGCTGGCCTTCGTCGCATATTCCAACGGCCTACACCTTACGGTGGCCACCCAAATTGCCGACGGATACGACAGCCTGCGCATTGCCCTGCGCCCGGGCGACGGCTTCCCCATGGACTTTTCCCTGCCCGGCTTTGTAAAGACCCAGGCCCTGGGCGGCGGCGGCTTTGTGGCCGTGGGCGAAAAAGAGGCCACGTTCATCTCTTCCTCGGGGGCGGCCTTGCGCACGTTGCAGCACAACTACTATGCGCCCGGCATCTCCACGGGCAAAACGCGGGCCGTGCTTTACGGCATTGGCGGGCGGCAGTACACCGTAGAGGGCCGCAGCAACACGCTGGCCACCGGCACCACAGACCAGGACATCCTGTTTTGCACCATGAGCAGCGGCGGACGCCTGGCGGTGGTAACCGCCAGCCGCCACCGCGCCGTGCTGCAAATTTACGGCACCTCTTACGACGCCACCGACCCCCTTCTGCGGTACGACATTGTGGACGACCATTTGCCGGTGCTGGCCGCCTTCCACAGCGACAACCGCAACTTGGTGCTGGGGTGTGTGTCTGCCAGCGGGGGGGCGCTGGGCAGCACCCTGTATCTGCTGCGCACCGGGCGCGACGCCGTGGTTGCCACCATCCGCGCCGAAGACGCCGTGCTGCTGAACGCCGCCTACCTTGACAACAACCGCATTTTGGCCGTGTACGACAGCTACACCGCCCTGTACAACAACCGCGGCGAAGAAGTGGCCCGCTACAGCTACGGCGGGCGCAGCCCGCTTACCAGCCAGTTTGGCGGCGGCATGCTGACCCTGGTGTTTGGCGCCAGCAGCCAGGAGAGCATGCAGACCGTGCTGCTGCGCGAGAGCTTGGAAACAGTGTTTGAGGTGCAGTGCGAGGCCATTGGCACGCCCAGCGTGCTGCCGGTGAAAGACGGGGTGTTCCTGCTGGCCGGCGGCGAGGTATATGCCTACACCCTGGGCGGCGCCCTGGCCGACACCCTGCAACCCCAGCAGCGCCCCCTGGCCCTGGTAAACGCCGGGCAGCCCCTGCTGCTTGTGGTGGGCCGTGCGCTGCCACTGGCCGAACTGCTGCAGACGCAGCCGGCTTCCTCGGCAGCGCAAAGCGCCGAAAGCGGCAGCGGCAGTACCGGCAGCGCCCCTGCCGGCAGTGCTGACAGCGGCCTGGACGACAGCGGAGACACAAGCAGCAGTGAAGATGCAAGTGGCACGGCGGATACCAGCGGCAGCAGTACACCGGACGATATTTCCCCGGCAGCGCCGGGCGGGTAGGCGAAAACACTTTTGCCCAAACCCGGGGTTTGCACGGCGCAACGGGCCAACGCACAACAGGCAATTGCCTTTCACAACAACTAGCGCATGGCCACCGCGTGCCTTTTCCTTTGCGGCGCAGGGCACTTTTACACCTCTGGAGCAGCCTTCCCCGGGCATCACGCGCATCCCCTCTTGGGAAGACACCCGGGCCCGTACAGCGTGCGGGCAGCCGCCTTTTGCACACCGGCCACCGGCACGCTATCCGGAAAATCGAATTTCACCCTTATAGGAGAGCCCATGCTGATTCCTTCTTTGATTCTGGACGCCGCCGTGGCGGTGTTGCTCATCATCTGCATCGTTCTGTACACCCGCCGGGGCTTTGTGGCGGGTGTCATCAGCTTTTTCGGCACCTTCATCGCGCTGGTGGCGGCGGCCCTGGTGGCGTACAACGCCGCTCCCATCCTCTTTCGGGTGTTCTTCCGCCCCGGGCTGGAGCAAAAAGTGGCCGACACCATTGCCCAGCAGGGCCTGGAGAGCCTGGAGGGCCTGGTGTCCCAGGTGCTGGGTTTTTTGCCCGAAAGCCTGATTGACTCCATCACCGAAAACGTGCAGCTTCCCCCGGGGCTTTCCGCCGCCGGCATTGCCGAGACCGTGGTGGACAAGGCCATCGAGCCCTTGCTCATCCCGTTCATCGTGGCCCTGGTTTTCTTTGTGCTGTTCACGCTGCTGCGCCTTTTGTTGGGGCTGGCAAAGTCCCTCGCGCGGGGCATCTCAAAGCTGCCCGCCGTGGGCGGCGTCAACCGCTTTTTGGGCGGCGTAATGGGCCTTGGCGTGGCCTTTGTGTACATTTTCATCGCCTTCAGCGTCATCTGGGCCTACGACAGCCTTGCCCCCGCCCAGCCCCTGGCCGGGGACTACTTTGCCCGTTCCATCACGCTGCGGCTGGCCGCCCCGCTAAACTTTTTCTCGGCGGGCTGAGGGCTGGTCAATGCCGGGGGTGGCGGCCCGTCCCGGCATGACGGGCCCCGCCCCTTTTTTTGTGCAATATCTGCAATTTAGGCCGGACATTTTTGTTCTTTTTGGCCCTGCAAGATGGATTTTGCGTAAAAACGGTGAAAGTTTTAGCAGACGACGTATTCGATTGCCAAAACGTAGATTATACTGTATAATGTAGATGGCCGCACCCGCGGCAAATTCCCACAACGAAACCAGCCGCAAGGCGCGCCCTGCGGTTTTTATACCCCCGTGCCGGGCGCACGCCCGCGCAAATTCCGCCCGCGGAAGGGCAGAGAAAGGCATCCAATGATGATCTGCAAAAAATGCAAAAAACGCCCCGCCATCGTGTTTATTCAGCGCATGGATGGCGACGGCAACCAAAGCGACGGCTACTGCCTTACCTGCGCCCACCAGCTTGGCATAAAGCCGGTGGACGATATGATCAAGCAGTTCGGTATCTCCGACGCGGACCTGGAAACCATGGAAGAGCGGTTTGCGGGTTTTGTGGGCGAGCATGGCATCGAGGCTTTGCAGAACCCCATTTCGGCCAGCCAAGGGGCCGAGGCCGGCGCAGAGGAGGAAGACGAGGACTTTGTGCCCGGCGGCAGCGCTACCTTCCCCTTTGTGGTGGGCGGCACCGGCAAAGAGGAAGAGGGCCGTAGCAAAGACACCGCCAAGCGGGGCCGCCAAAACGGCAAGCGCAAGTTTTTGGACAGCTACTGCGACAACCTGACCGCCAAGGCCGCCCAGGGCAAGCTGGACCGTATCATAGGCCGGGACAGGGAGATTTACCGCACCATCCAGATCCTCTCCCGCCGGCAGAAAAACAACCCCTGCCTGATTGGCGAGGCGGGCGTGGGCAAAACCGCCATTGCCGAGGGCATTGCCCTGCGCATTGCCGAGGGCAACGTGCCCAGCCGCCTGAAGGACAAAGAAATTTACCTGCTGGATTTGACCAGCCTTGTGGCCGGTACCCAGTTCCGCGGGCAGTTTGAAAGCCGGGTGAAGGGCCTCATCAACGAGGTGAAGGCCGCCGGCAACGTGATTTTGTTCATCGACGAAGTGCACAACATCACCGGCGCGGGAGACAGCGAAGGCGCCATGAACGCCGCCAACATCCTAAAGCCCGCGCTCTCTCGCGGGGAGATCCAGGTCATCGGCGCCACCACCTTCTCCGAGTATCGCAAATACATTGAGAAGGACCAGGCGCTGGAGCGGCGCTTCCAGCCCGTGAAGGTGGAGGAACCCAGCTTAGAAGATACCGTGGCGGTGCTGCGCGGCGTGAAAGAGTATTACGAGATACACCACCATGTGAAGGTGAGCGACGCCATTGTGGAGCAGAGCGTGCGTTTGTCTGAACGGTACATTACCGACCGCTTTTTGCCCGACAAAGCCATAGACCTGCTGGACGAGGCCTGCGCCTGCTGCAGCCTGCGCCACGCCGAGATAACCACCTGGCTGGACAACCAGCAGCAACTGGCTGCCCTGGAGGCCGAGGAGACGGAGCTGGAGCAGAAGACCGACCCGGACTACCAGCGCCTGGCCGAGGTAAAAAGCGAGATTGCCCGCCTTACGCCCCTTCTGGCCCAGCAAAAGGCCGAGGTGGACGGCATCCAGGTAACCATGGAGGACGTGGCCAAGGTCATTGAGTTGTGGACGGGCATCCCCGCGGTGAAAATTGCCGAGACCGAGTACAACAAGCTGGCAAACCTGGAAGAACGCCTGCGCGAAAAGGTGATTGGCCAGGACGAGGCCGTGCACCTGGTGGCAAACGCAGTGAAACGCACCCGGGCCGATATCTCGGGCCGGCGGCGCCCCGCCAGCTTCATCTTTGTGGGGCCCACGGGCGTGGGCAAAACCGAGCTTGTGAAGCAACTGGCCTACCAGCTGTTTGACAGTGTGGACCCCCTCATTCGCCTGGACATGAGTGAGTTTATGGAAAAACACGCGGTAAGCCGCCTGATTGGCTCGCCCCCGGGGTACATAGGCTATGACGAGGCCGGCCAGCTTACCGAGAAGGTGCGCCGCAAGCCCTACAGCGTGGTGCTGTTCGACGAGATTGAAAAAGCCCACCCGGACGTGATGAACATCCTTTTGCAAATTATGGACGAGGGCAAGATAAACGATGCCCAGGGCCGTACCGTCAGCTTTGAGAACACCGTGATTTGCATGACCAGCAATGCCGGCAGCAGCGACCGCGTGGCGAACGTGGGCTTTGACAAAACCGTGGCGGAGATGAGCGGCGAAAAAAGCATGAAGGCCCTGCGGGACTTTTTGCGGCCGGAGTTCCTCTCCCGCGTGGACGAGATTGTCCCCTTCAAACCTTTGGAGGGCTTGGACTTGAACGCCATTGCCGCGCTGATGCTGGCCGAGTACAAAGAGCCGCTGGCCACCAAGGGCATCAGCATCAGCTGGGAGGAAGACGCCCTGGGCGTGCTGGTGGAGAAGGCCAAGGGCGGCAAGTTTGGCGCGCGGGACTTGCGCCGTGTCATCCGCAAAGAGGTGGAGGACCGCATTGCCGAGGGCATTTTGTCCCAACCGGGCCTGCAAACGGTGCGTGTGGCCGCCAAAGGCGGCGAGATTGTAGTGGAACTGGCCGCCTGAGCATAGGTTTTGCACGAGGCATTTCGGCATCAGCTGAAATGCCTCGTTTGTCCTTCACGCGCGGGGGCAGAGCAAAAGAAATGCACCGCAGGCCAGCAAAGGCGTAAGCTTGCCGGCCAATGCCTTACCGCCCGCAGGCTTTACTAAAAGCCCGCAATACACCTTTGCCTTTGGCCCCTGGCCGTGCCGGGGATGACCGGCGTGGAAATAATAAGCAGCGGGGCGCAAACGCCACAGCAGGGCACCGACGCCATTGTGAACATGGCCTGCATAGACAAAGACGGCCCCACCGGCACTTTTGTAAACCGGGACGGGCCCATCCCCTGGTAACACGCGCTGGTTGGCAAAGGCACGGGAACAGGTTTTCCGGCAGTTCGGTTGAGATGTGTTTGGCAATCATATAAAAACGGGAGGCAAAAACAATGGGCAAAAAACTGGTGGCATACTTTTCCGCAAGCGGCGTAACGGCCCGCCTGGCCAAAACCCTGGCCGAGGCCGTGGGCGCCGAGCTTTACGAGATTCAGCCCGAGGCACCCTACACCAAAGCAGACCTTGACTGGAACGACAAGCAGTCCCGCAGCACCGTGGAGATGCAGGACGCGGCGTTCCGCCCGGCCCTGGCCAACAAAAACGCCGATATCGCAGCCTGTGACACCATCTTTGTGGGCTTCCCCATCTGGTGGTATGTGGCGCCCACCATCGTTAACACGTTTTTAGAAAGCTACGATTTTGCGGGCAAACCCGTCGTGCCCTTTGCCACCTCGGGCAGCAGCGGCATGGGCGACACTTTGGAAAAACTGCGGCCGTCGGCCCCAAGCGCCGTATGGAAAGAAGGCCGCCGCCTGAAAGCCAGCACCCCCAAAGAAGAGCTGGCCGCCTGGGTACAAAGCCTGGGGCTGTAAGCGCCGGCCTAAGCACCGCTTATGAGAGGTATCATCCCGCGGCCCGCCCCTGCGCCTTATCGGCGCTTGGGGCCGCCGCCGGGCGGCGGGGCATTCCCCCTCAGCCGCGCGCCCGGTTAACCAATAAAAGAACCGGCCCCGCACATTGGGGGCCGGCGATAAAAGGGCATCTGCCAAGCCCGCGGTACGCTGCGGGGCGGCAGATGCTTTTTGTGTTTCTTTGGCCCTTTGCCAAGGCGCCCTTAAGGGTGCCCTGGGGCTGTTGTGCGGGCGCCTCATTTTGCGGCGGCCGCCGGGGCAAGCCGCGAAGGCCCGGGGCATTTACAGCACCCTGGCAACCAGCTGGATGAGGTTGTAGTACTTCCCGTCCTCTGCCTTCCGCATCGCGATGTCTTCCTCAATGCCGGGCCAGGTGGAGGTATGCCATTCGTCCCATGCCTGATTGCAACACCGCATCTCGCGGATATCCACTATCTCCATGCCCTTTTCTTTGCGCCACAGCTGTTCCCACCATGCAAGCGAGTGTATCGTCCTCGCCACCTCTTCTACCCAGAAGGGCTGCATCTCCTCGGGAACATTCTCCCCAAACTCATATTTTATGCCGGGAATGGCAATGGCGATGGTGCCGCCCTTCTTCACAAAGGGCAATAGGGACGGCAACATTTCTTCCGTATCACCGAAGTAATGGTAGGCGTCTACAGAGAACAGCACGTCAAAATATCCCTCAGCAAAGGGCAGCCCTTTGGTAGCGTCTGCCAAAAGTGGGACGGCCTTGTCATCGATGCCCAGGGCCTTAAAGCGTTCATAGTTTTCCGTGGGGGGTATCCAAAGGTCGGCAGCAAACACGCAGGTGCCGTATTTTTTTGCAAGCAGCAACGTGGAAAGCCCACGCCCACTGCCCAAATCCAGCACGCGCATACCGGGCTCTAGCTTCAAGTGTTCGGCCATTTCCTCTGCCATACGCATGGCGTTTGGCCCCATCATATTCTCCCGCAGGAACCGGAGATTTTCGTCTTTTGCTATAAATTCGTCGGTATATGGATACATGGTAATCTTCCTTTCTGGTTTTCGCCCTACAGAAAAGAAAAAGCGCAGTATGCCACTGCGCTGTAAACTATACATCTAAATACATAGATGTCCGTCACATCTGCAAGGCAGTTTTTTGATAACACCAAAAGAGCAGGCACGCTGCTCATCCTGGCACACAAACTACATCCTTACAGAACGACCAACATCAATACACCTCTTTTTCTTGTCCCTCAGCATAGCACGCCGCCACGGTTTTGTCAATGTGGCGTGAAAAAAGCGGAGCGGCCACGGCAGGCATACCACCAGCACCAGTAGCGTTTATGTGCATACCATCTATAGCTACTAGATGGGACGGCCTTAAGGCCGTATACTGTGGAAGGAAGGAGGCCCGCATGCACCCGGGAAGGAAAGAAAACCGCAACCCACCACCGGCGGGGCAACCTCGCGTTCCCCGCCACACCCCCCAGGAGGGACACATGAGCGATGTTGTGATTGATCTGAACGATTTCCATTTGATTGCGCCCACACCCAAAAAGGATGTGCTGGCGTTCAGCGTTTTTTCCGACGGCGCGCTGCACCTGAATGGCAAGCTGCGGCAGGCGATAAAGACGAACGGCATACAAATTCGCCTGCACAACACCGGCAAGTGCTTCCTGCTTGCCGAGTGTGAGCGCAGCGCGCCCGACGCGCATGTTTTGCCACAAAATGGCCGCATGCGGGTGCCCGCCCTGCCACAAGAACTGGAAGGCTTCGGTTACAAACTGCCCGTACGCTTTTTGGCGCAGTGGGACGATTCCGTAAATATGTGGCGGGCAGAACACGATGCGTCTTATATGTTTCCCACGCCGCTTCCCCCCCAAAAACCCCTGCCCAAAATGCCCGCAAAGCCGCGCAAAACAAAGCTGGAACGTATGCTGCCCACCGGGGATGAGCTATGAGAAAACGGGTGACGGAGGAGACCGTGATTGTAGCCAACACCGCCTTTGTGGGTGAAATGTGCCGCAGATATGGCCGAAATATTGAGCCGGAGGACTGCATGGCGGTTGCACAGATAGGCCTACTGCACGCGGTACGCATTTATCGAACCACCTATGCGGATTTCCACCGCTTTGCCGAAGGCATGATTGCACGCTATCTTCAGGAGGAACGCCGAACCGTCTATGCGCAGTGGCGGGTAAACAGCAAGCTGTCCCTAAACCAGCGCTTTGCAGATTCCAACGAGGATTTTTGCACGCGGCTGCGGCCCCTTACCGTAGGGGACTGCGCCAGCCAGGTGGAGTTCCGCGATTTTCTGGACAGCCTTGAAGCGGACGTGCAGGCCACGGCATGGATGCTGGTTGACCGCTACCCCCTGTGGGAGATTTGCCTGCACCGCCAAATATCGATGGCGGTGCTGCCGTGGCACCTGGCACGTTTGCGCCACAGCTGGGAAGAATACAGTGGCGAAGCCTAGCCGGGCCACGCGGCACTTACCGTTGTAGACGAAGCCTGTGCATGACAAGCCGTCGATGGGAGCGGCGGGCATCCCCCGCCGGGCCTACCTTTCGCGCCACCCCGCGTACAACGATAGACCGCGTTGTTCGTGGTTTGGCTTGCGGCTGACGTTTCTACGGGAAACACCCACCGCTCCCACCGGCTACGTTTGTCTGCAGCCTGAAGCGCCACACAAAAGTGTGGCGCTTTTTCATTTGCGGTGCAGCATATAGCGTATCTCCTGCAAAATTTTGATCATCTGCTCTTCGTCGCCCGCCCGGTTTACGGCGCCCCAAAAGGCGCCCAGCGCTTTTATGATGACCAACACACATACGCCCAGCAGCAACAGCCCCAGCCAGTAGACAATCTGCCCGGCCGCCTCGGGGTTGATGGCGACGCCAAGCAGGGAGGTGGCCGGCAGAATGACGAACAGCTCGGTGGCTTTTGCGCCCACCGTGCCAAATATGCTGTTCCGCTTTTTTTCATACAGGGCGTGGGCTTCGCAAAGCAAGTCATCCACCGAGGCGGCCGAATAAAGCCCCTGCTGCGCCAATAGCCTGCTTGCTTTGTCTGTGCGCGCGGCGTGGTTTTGCCGGCGCTGCGCGGCATAGTCGCTTTGCTTTTCCGCTTTCAGCATGGCCGAGGTGGGCGTCATGGTTAGTACCAGCGCCAAAGCCAGCATGGCAACGTAGATGGGCAAAAGATAAGGCAGTGGTGTGGTTTGCGCCGGGAAAAACGCCTCAAAAATGCTGACGCCGATAAAAAATACGCTGAGGACGACCAGCGCCGCCAGGCACAGCATGTACCGCGTTTTGTGCAACTGCCAAACGGCTTTCCAGGTTCGGCTCGTCTTCTTGTCGTGCTCTTTGTTCATCTGTAACAGCGCCTCGGCGGCCATGTAGTAGGTCTGTGTCACGGGGGGGTTCCTCCTTGTTTTGGGAAAAAGTGGTTGTAGGGCTTCAAACGCTGGGGCCATGGCGCGGCGCCAAACCAAAATGCCGGCCGGCCCGCAGTATAGCATACCACAGGTACCGGCCCTTGCGGCATGTTTTTATCGCGGTGCATGCCAAAGGCCCCGTATATCCCTTGCCAAGGACATACGGGGCCTTTTCTGCGTCTTATCTAAAGGAAAACGAAATGCAGCCTCGGCGCACCGTAGAACAAACCACCGTGTGGCGGGGCAAACACACCGGCACCGCCCCTGCCCTTAGCAGAGAGCGCCTCAGCTTCTGTCCTTCACGTCGTAGGACATATAGGCCGCCAGCGTTTTGGGAAAGCCGTGCACATACAGCAGGCCGCTGACAATCACGTCGATTTGCCGTGTTGTGATGAAGCTCTTCCCCTCCACAATCTGGTAAAAATCCACCGCCAGGGAGTTGGTGTCCACCACCTCGCCGGTGCCCTTGTTTGCGCGTTCGACGGACCGGGTCAATTTCTCGGAAGAATACTCCTCGCTGTGGCCTTGCTTTTTGATAATGGTCATAGCATACCCCTTCCCAAGGCGTTTTTCCGCTTGCACACATTATATCACAGCCGGGCCGCGATGCAACAGAAACCCGCTTTGTGGGCGCCTGCCCGCCGTGTATGTCCAAATGCGCTACTTCCCTCTGTTTAGCGAAATGCCGTACTTTTCCACCTTGCGGTAAAAGGTGGAGCGCACCATCCCCAAACTCTCTGCCGCTTTCACACAGTTGTATGCGGTTTTTTCCAGCGCGCGCTGCATTTGCTCCCGCTCTGCCTGCTGTTTGGCCGTCAGGGCCTCTCCCTGCAGCGGCACGCTTTGCGGGGCGATGGATTTCGTCAACAGCAGGTTTGTGCCGTCGATGCAGTCGCTCTCGCACAAAATGTGGCTGCGTTCCACAATATTTTTCAGCTCGCGCACGTTGCCGTGCAGTGGCTGGCGCATCAGTATCTGTATCGCGTCCTCGCCAATCGTTGTATTGGTGCCGTACCGCCGGTTCATATCGGTCAAAAATGTCTCCACCAAATGCGGAATGTCGCTGCGGCGCTGACGCAGCGGCGGTATCTCTATGGGCAGCGCCCCAATGCGGTAGTACAGGTCCTCGCGGAAGCGGCCCTCCGCCACTTCCCGCTCCAGGTTTTTATTGGTTGCCGCAATCACCCGGAAGTCTCCCTTGATGGTTGCCGAGCCGCCCACGCGTTCAAACTCTCCCCCCTGCAGCACCCGCAGCAATTTCACCTGCATGGCGTAGGGAAGCTCTCCAATCTCGTCCAAAAATATGGTGCCGCCGCTTGCCTGTTCAAATTTCCCGGGCTTTCCCTCTTTGTTGGCACCGGTGAAGGCCCCTTTCTCGTAGCCGAACAACTCCGACTCAATCAGCGCCTCCGGCAGGCTGCCGCAGTTCACTTTGATAAACGGGTGGCTGCGGCGCGGGCTTGCGTTGTGTATCGCATTGGCAAACACCTCTTTGCCGGTGCCGGTCTCGCCCGTCAGCAAAATGGGAATCATGCTTCCCGCCGCCTTGGCGGCAATTGCCTTCAGGCGGGTCAGCTCGGGGTCCACCGTCACGATATGCTGGAAGGTCTTCGGCACAGACGCCGAGGTAAGCAATTCCCTTTGGTAATACGCAATATCCTCGTTCATCTTCCGAAAGGTCTCGGCCACGTTTTGCGCGGTGTCGAAGCGTTTTTGGTATGCAATGGCCCCCACCACGGCCCCGTTTGCAATGATGGGCATGCGGTTGATATGCAAAAACTCCACACCCTCGGGGCGGTAAAATGCCTCGGTGGTGATGTCGTGCCAATAACCAAACACCGTCTCGCCGGTTTTCAGCGTGCGCGGCAGGTTCGTGGTTTTGGAGACGTCTGTGATCACTTTCCCCAACGCGTCCTCCCGCGTCATATTGGTGTTTTCACAAAAATAGTCGTTCACATATACAATTTTCTCATCTTCGTCAATTACCACAATGCCGTCCATGCACATCTCGGCAACTGCTTCCAATATCAAATCGTTGGTAAGTTTCCCCATGTATCGTTCCTCATCGTTGTTGTGTGGCCTGTTTTTCTATTATACCATATGCCGTGTAAAATATGTCGTATTTTGTAGTACATGTCCCATTTTCGCAAATCGAACTGTCTTTCAATAACGCACACTATTTCGACATTTATTGCCCTTGCCCCCAGTGACCACAAAAACAAAGCCATCGTGCCACAAATTTTTCGCGCTATGCTATGTGCTATTCTCGCTTTCTTGGGAATGCGGGACATGTCCTGTATATATTCTCTTCCCCGTGTGGGACACCTGCTTCCCAAATTGCCGCGCATCCCTTTGCCATCCGCCCATCGCCGGCCCGCAAGATGCCCCCCGCGCGCTTTGGCACGCCTTTTGCTATACCTGTCAACATGTGGCTATGTGCGTTCACATTTTGGCCGCCGCCACTGCGCCAAACGCCATGGGAAGGGAGGGTAGGGCAAAGCACGGCGGCCGCTGCAGCAACTTTATGAATCATTACTGAGGAGAGTGGTATCTTGGGTATTGTAGGAATGATATTGGCCATTGTTGTTATGATTGTGCTGGCGTACAAGGGCTTTACTGCCGTACCGCTGACACTGATCGCGTCCGCCATCGTCATCATCACAAACGGTCTGCCCATATGGTCGTCCTACTCCGGCACCTTTGCCGGCAGCTTTGGCAACGTGATGACGGGCTATTTTTTCATTTTCGTGTCGTCTGCTGTGTATGCCAAGCTGATGGAACTGTCCGGCGTTGCTACGGCCATCGCCTACAAATTCATTGATTGGTTCGGCACAAAGCGCGTTATGCTTGTAAGCGCGCTCATCGTCTCGGTGCTCACCTATGGCGGCATCAGCCTTTTTGTGGTAATATTTGCGGTAACACCCATTCTTTTTCTGTTGTTTAAAGAGGCCAACCTGCCCCGCCACCTTATTATTGCCCCGTACATGATGGGCGCCACCACCTATACCATGACCTGCCTGCCCGGCAGCCCGCAGCTTACCAATGTCATCCCCTCGCAGTATCTGGGCACCCCGCTTACCGCGGCGCCCGTCTTCGGCATCATCATGGCCATTTTGATGTTTGGCTGCACCTATTGGTACTGCCTGTACGCCGAAAAGAAAGCCCGTGCCAAGGGTGAGGTGTGGAGCTACCCCGACAACTACAACAAGTTGGCGTTTGAGGTGGACCGCAGCACCCTGCCCAGCGCCGGGGCCGCCTTTGCACCCATCATCGTCCTCATCGCCATCATCGTTGCCGGCTCGCAGCTTCAGTCCGTCATTCCCATGGCGAAGGACAGCACCCTGCTAACCACCGTTGCCATGATGGTTGCCAGCATTTTGTGCTGCATTTTGAACTGGAAGCGGCTGGGCGGCGCCGTGGTGCGTGACGCCGCCGGCACCGGCGCCATGAATGGCATCACCGCCATCATCAGCCTGGCCGCCGTGGTGGCATTCGGCTCGGTAGTCAGCTCCTCGCCCGCCTTCCAAACCGTGATTGCCTGGGTTATCGGCGTGGATATGAGCCCCTACTTCAAAAGTGTGTTTGCCACCGCCGTGGTGTCCGGCATCACCGGTTCCTCCTCGGCCGGCCTGCGCATCTGCCTGGAAAATATGGCCGAATACTACATCGGCTCGGGCGGCAACCTGCAAATTTTGCACCGCCTGATGGCCATTGCCTCCGGCTCTCTGGACACCCTGCCCCATGTCTCCGGCATCTTTTTGGTGCTGTCCTCGCTGGGCCTTACGCACAAAACCGGGTACAGGCATGTCTTCATCGTCTCGGTGGCCATCCCGGCCGCGCTGTCCATCCTGGGCGCCCTCGCCATCTCGTTCATATATTAGGGCGGGCCGTGTTCTTCGGCCTTGCCGCATAGCATACTCTATTCAAACCACAGAAAAACAGGAGGCGACACTATGATCATCGTGGAAGTGTACTACCGCGCCAAGCCCGGCAAACGCGCCGAGATTCTGGAGTTGGCCAAAGACAACATTGCCAAAAGCCGCCAGGAAAAAGGCAACCTCAGCTATAGCCACTACCCCTCTTTTGAAAACGACCAAGATGTGTTTGTGTTTGAAAAATGGGAAGAGGCCGAAGACCTGATTGCCCACACCAAAATGCCGCACCACCAGGCCTTCAGCGCCGCCCGCCGCCCCCTGCTGGAGGATGGCTCTTTCAAAATCACCGTGTGGGACTCTACCGTGAACGAGGCCACCACCAATTTCGGCACTGGCTTTGTAAAAGAGAACATCAACTAAACCGCTTTTTTCCCACGGCTGTGCGCCGCCATACACGCAAACACCCCCGGCAACCCTTCACAGGTTGCCGGGGGTGTTTTTATCTATACTTTGGCAACTTTGGCGCCACATAAGATCACACTTTGGAAACCCCGCGGACGCCACCATACCCACCGCCGCTTTGCACAGAGCTGCCGGTATAGCCGCTTTGTCCGGCCCGCCTGCTATTGTGTGCGGTGGTGCCGCCCTTTTTCGGGTTTGGGGAGGGGGTTTCCG